>CAYZXZ010000145.1:0-7009 GCA_964481615.1 uncultured Desulfobacteraceae bacterium
CTCAACGTGATATCCCACGGGTTCCGTGGCGAAACATTCAAGGACGGGCCGGATACAGGCGTGCTGACCGGCCGCAAGGACAAAAAGCGGCCCGTGGATCCTCTGGAAGCATTTACCTTGGATTTGGTGGAACGTGCCGTAAAAGGCAAGCTTGATCCCCTGATCGGCCGTGTCGCTGAAATGGAGCGCACCATCCATGTATTGTGCCGTCGGCGGAAAAACAACCCGGTTTTTGTCGGAGAACCCGGTGTGGGTAAAACCGCCATGGCCGAAGGACTTGCCAGTAAAATCGCCGCGGACGACGTTCCCGAGATTCTCAAGGGCGCCAGGATTTTTTCACTGGACCTGGGCGCACTGCTTGCCGGCACCAAGTACCGGGGCGACTTTGAGCAGCGCCTGAAAGCCGTGATTTCAGCTCTTCTGAAACGGGAAAAAGCGATTCTGTTTATTGATGAAATCCATACCATTGTCGGGGCCGGCGCCACCAGCAGCGGATCTATGGATGCCTCAAACATCCTCAAGCCGGCCCTTGCCACCGGCGAACTCCGGTGTATCGGCTCGACCACCTACGAGGAATTCAAGCGGTTTTTTGAAAAAGATCGTGCCTTTTCCCGACGATTTGAAAAGATCGAGATCTCTGAACCCTCCATCATCGATACCATCAAAATCCTCAAAGGTCTCAAATCCTGTTATGAGGATCATCACCAGATCGAATATACGGACAAGGCCTTAAAGACCGCCTGTGAACTTTCCGCCAAATATATCAATGAGCGGTACCTGCCGGACAAGGCCATCGACGTGATCGACGAGGCAGGCGTGCTTCTCCGCCTTTCCAGCACTACTCGCCGGAAACGAGTCCAGCCGTCCGATATTGAAAAAGTGGTCTCTATGATTGCCCGGATACCCACCAGGAGTGTTTCCACATCGGACAGGGCCAGCTTGGAACATCTCGAGGAACAGCTCAAGGAGAAAATCTTCGGCCAGGATGACGCCATCGCGTCCTTGGTTAAGGCCATCAAACGTTCCCGGGCTGGACTGGGCGCCCAGGAACGTCCCATCGGGTCTTTTCTGTTCACCGGACCTACCGGCGTGGGCAAGACCGAAGTCGCCCGCCAGATCGCCCGGATTCTCGGCGTGCAGTTTTTGCGGTTTGATATGAGTGAATACATGGAAAAACACGCGATCGCCCGCCTGATCGGCGCCCCACCGGGCTATATCGGTTTTGAGCAGGGGGGACTGCTCACCGACCAGGTCCGCAAGTTTCCATACAGCGTTCTGCTCTTAGATGAAATCGAAAAAGCCCACATTGATATGTACAGTATCCTGCTGCAAGTCATGGATCATGCGGCTCTGACCGACAACAATGGGAAAACAGCCGATTTCCGGAACGTGATACTGATCATGACGTCCAATGCCGGCGCCCGGGAAATGGTCAGCCACGCCATCGGCTTCGGCGGCGATTCCGTTGGTGATGCAGCCGGGAAAGGCAAAAAGGCCATCGAAGAATTCTTCAGTCCGGAGTTCCGGAACCGGCTGGATGATATTATTTCCTTTAAGTCTTTGGATATAAATATTATGGAGCGGGTGGTGGACAAGTTCATGGATGAACTCACCCCGCAGTTGGCGCCCAAAAAGGTGGAACTGTCCCTGTCGCCTGCGGCCCGGCAGTGGCTGGCCAGACAAGGGTTTGACCCGCATTTCGGGGCAAGGCCCCTTGACCGGCTCATCCAGAAGGAAATCAAGGATGTGCTTACCGATGAGATCCTTTTCGGCAGACTCACAAAGGGCGGCAAGGTGCTGGTGAAAGTGGTGGGAGACCGGCTGGTGTTCGCCTATTCCTGATGCAAGATGCCGATATTCAGACTTTCTGACCGGACATGGTCTTTTCCGCCGCCGCATATGGCTGGCCCTGAGGGGTTGCTGGCAGTGGGTGGCGATTTGAGTGAGCAAAGGTTGCTTACGGCTTATCGCATGGGCATTTTTCCCTGGTATTCCCGGGATGAACCGATTCTCTGGTGGTGCCCGGATCCCAGGCTGGTTCTGTTTCCTGATGCATTGCGGATTTCCAGGCGACTTGCCCGGGTGATCCGGGAAAACAGGTTTGAGATCACCTGTGATACGGCATTTGAACAGGTGGTCACCGGTTGCGCTGCGGCAAGGCGCCGAGATGATCCGGGAACCTGGATCGTTGCGGATATGATCCGGGCCTATTGCGATATGTTTGCATCGGGTTATGCCCATTCGGTGGAGGCGTGGCAGAACGGAAAACTGGCGGGCGGACTCTACGGGGTTTCGCTGGGAGGATGCTTTTTCGGGGAATCCATGTTCACGCAGGTCAGCAATGCATCTAAAGTCGCTCTGGCGGCCCTGTGCGGGTATTTGCGGGAAAATGCTTTTGATTTTATTGACTGCCAGGTCGCCAGCGCCCATCTTCTCAGGCTCGGCGCCAGGGAAATTCCCAGGTCCGTTTTTCTGCGGGCTCTTGAACGATCCATGCAGCGGCCGACCGTCAGGGGACGGTGGGATTTCGGTTTCCGAAGCGCATGAAAGGAGGGGAGACAGACATGATCGCGGAACCTGATTGAAGGGAGGCGGCTTTGTTACTGTCCCGACGATGTCTATTATCGAAGAGAGGGACTTTATTTCAAATGATCCACGAAAAGAGAGGGGACTGAATCGCATGGCCAAAAAGATCGAGCGGAAATTTTATCTCAAGCAGTTCAAGGCGATCAGCAACGCCATTTCAACCTATGAAGACTTTAATATGCTGGTCAATCACCTGATGGAAGGGGTCTGTCGGACTTTTAATGTCAAGGGCGCCGGCATCATGATTTTAGACGAGGTCGAAAAACAGCTCTTCCTGGTCAGCAGCTATGGGATCAGTGATGAATATCTCAACAAGGGACCGGTGTTTGTGGATCAGAAATACCGGTCCCTGAGCACCGGAAAGGTTGAGATTATTATGGATATGAAGACCGACAAACGGATTCAGTATCCCGAAGCCGCGGAAAAAGAGGGGGTCGCCTCCATGATGGTGATTCCCATCAAATACCGGAAAAACGTTATCGGCGAGATCCGCATCTACCACAGTAAGCCCCTGACCCTTAACGAAGAGGATGTGGATTCTCTGTGCGTACTGGCAAACCAACTTGGTCTGGCAATTGAAAACAACGGTCTGAAAAATTTTGTGGACCAGATCCGGATGGCCATCGAAGGCCTGCCGCCCCGAATGTTTAAGGGATAATCGCTCATGCGTCGACCGGTCTTGGATACCAGCGAGTTTTTCGATATTGACGCCGGAGATGAAATTCATGTCCAGGGCCGTATTTTCCGTGTGACCGGCTATGAGAAGGAACGCCGTTTCGGATCCGAAGACCCGAAATTCTGGGTTAAACGGGCTATCGAGGTGTCAAGCGGTGAACGGAAAATCATCAAGCTGGCATTTTTTGAAAAATTTATGACAATTCTCGGCGGTGTAAAAATTCATTGTTTCCGGTCTCCTGACAAGGAAAGCCAGGTACTGGAGCTGACCCGGGGCAATCCTTTTTTCATGCAGGGCGTGACCCTTCGGGACAGCAAAAACAACAACATCCGGGTCCTCGATATCGTACGGGGAATCAATCTTCATGTCTATCTTGAAAACCTGCTCATGGATCACCAGACCTATTTTTATACGGTATTTCCGAGAATACTGAAAAAATTGATTGTTTCGTTTGAGGCGCTCAGACTCCTTCATAAACAGGGCCTGCGGCACGGTGATGTGCGGAACGATCATCTCATTATCGAGGGAGAGACCAACAATTATGTCTGGATCGATTTTGATTATGATTTCAATACACCGGAAAATCCCTTCAGCCTCGACCTGTTCGGCCTGGGCAACATCCTGCTCTACACCACAGGAAAGGGGTTTCATGAGCTTAACATGATTAGAGGGGATGCGGACCGTTACGGCGACCTGGCGCAACATTTCATCGCCGAAGATTTTTCCATCATGTATAAGTCGCGATTCATGAATCTAAAAAAAATTTTTCCTTATATCCCGGAAACGTTAAACAATATTCTGCTTCATTTTACTTTGGGTGCGGAACTGTTTTACGAGCATATCGATGAAATTATAGATGATTTGCATCGGGTAACAATTCATTGAAAACAATGGGGGGGAATACCGTGGGCAACAATATTTTGGTGCCGATAAATGAATCGTCAACATCCCGGGCGCTTATTGACTTTTTCGTAAAATTGTCCGTCTGTCCGGAAGAATCGTCCATTACCCTCATCCATGTTTTCCGGCAGCCCACATCGGGGGAGGAACTCATGGGCAAAAAATTCATGGCCGAACAACCCCAGCGATTCAAGGCGGTTTTGCAGAAGACAAAGGATCGCCTGGTGGAGGAAGGCGGCTTCGATCCGGACAGAATCGCTATCCAGTTATTGACAGATCCTTATCCTTCGGTTGCGGAAGGGATCATTGATTGCTTTAAAAAAGGTCGATACGACATGGTGGTGATCGGCCGGAAGAAAATGTCGAAATCCGAAGAATTCGTCCGCGGCGATATCAGCATCAAGCTGGTCCGCGCCTTGGAACATGCCTCGGTTATGGTGGTGACGGCATAAATGGAGACGGATTTATTTTTTCATTATAATGGGAATACAAAAGAGGCAGGCATACAATGGGGAAAACAGTTGCGGAAAAAATTTTTGACGCCCACCTGGTGGACCGGCCAGATGAGGATATCTGTGTTATCTGTCTGGATGCCGTCTTCTGCCATGAAATCACCACGCCGCTGGCCATCACCGACCTGATGGCCAGGGGAAAGGACCGGGTGTTTGATCCTGCAAAGATCAAAGCGGTGATTGATCACGTCACCCCTGCCAAGGATTCCAAAACCGCCACCCAGGGAAAAATTTTGCGGGACTGGGCCCGGCGGCACGGGATCGTTGATTTTTTCGATATCGGTCAAAACGGCGTGTGTCACGCCCTTTTTCCGGAAAAAGGATTTGTACGGCCGGGGTATACCATCATCATGGGGGATTCCCATACCTGCACCCACGGGGCCTTCGGGGCCTTTGCCGCGGGCGTGGGAACCACGGATCTGGAGGTGGGGATTTTAAAGGGCGTTTGCGCGTTTCATTATCCACGGACCATCCGGATCGATGTGGCCGGCCAGCCCGGTCCGGGTGTTTTCGCCAAGGATGTGATCCTGTCTATCATCGGCAGGCTCGGCGTTTCCGGCGCCACCAACAAGGTCATCGAATTTGCCGGTCCGGTGGTCAAGGGCATGAGCATGGCATCCCGTCTGACCCTCTGCAACATGGCGGTTGAGGCCGGGGCCACCTGCGGCATCTGTTATCCGGACATGACCACTGTCCGGTATCTCTGGCGGTTCATCAAGGATGAATTCAGCTCGGAAGCCGCCGCCGCCGAAGCCTACGGCAGATTTCTGCCGGATGCGGACGCCGATTATGACGACAGGATAACGATTGATGTAAGCGACCTGGAACCCATGGTCACCTTCGGTTACAAGCCGGACCAGGTGAAACCGGTCCGGGAAATGGAAGGGACTCCCGTGGACCAGGTCTATATCGGTTCGTGCACCAACGGCCGCCTGGAGGATTTGCGTGCCGCGGCAGAAGTTTTAAAAGACAGGCGGATCAGTGATAAGATTAGAGGGATAGTATCTCCTGCGACCCCGGATATTTTCCGAAGAGCATTAGATGAGGGAATCATCGGGGTTTTTATGGATGCGGGATTTTGCGTCACCAATCCCACATGCGGAGCCTGCCTGGGCATGAGCAACGGTGTCCTGGCCGAAGGAGAGGTATGCGCAGCGACCACCAACCGCAATTTTAACGGTCGCATGGGAAAGGGCGGCATGGTGCACCTGATGAGTCCGGCCACGGCCGCGGCCACGGCGCTTGCCGGATATATCACGCGGGCGAAAAACTAAGGCGGCGGAGCCCCTCTGCCCCTTTTTTGAAGGAGCAAATGAAACCATGAAGAATTTCAGCGGCAATATATTGTTTCTGGATCGATCCGACATTAACACGGATGAAATTATCCCGGCCCGGTATTTAACGGAAATCACCCGGGAAGCGCTGGCTCCGCATCTTCTTGAAGATCTTGATCTGGCCGGGTTTGATCCGAAGCGTGATATCGCGGATAAACAAGTCATTATCACTCGGTCCAATTTCGGGTGCGGGTCCTCCCGGGAGCACGCGCCCTGGGCATTGGAGGTCAACGGCATCAATCTGGTCATTGCCGTAGACTTTGCACGGATATTTCGACAAAACATGTTCAATTGCGGCATGATGGCCATCGAACTGCCGATGCCGACTATTGAGAAGATATTCGCGGATTTTTCAGGCATGCCGGCCCGAATTCGGACCGATTTTGAAAACAGCCGGTTCATCATCACCGCCGACGGAAAGGAATCAGAGACCACCTTTGCGGTTTCCCGATTCGACCATGCCCTTGTGAAGGCTGGCGGGTGGGTGGAATACGCGGACCTGCATTATTAAAATAACGGAAACGGGGACGTTTTTTTTAAAATGGGGAAAGATTAAAAAGTAATGTTTGATTCCATTATTTTTTTTGTCTCATGTTGTTTCGGAAAGATCGCAGGATAGGTGACGGCCCATTTCAAAAGGGCGCCGCCGACTTCCATTCCGGATCCGGAACAATCTGCTGGAGCAAGGCCGGAGGCAGGATTTTGAGATTCTGCTGAATGTTGATAACCTCAGCGTCCGGTTTTTCGGTTTCCTCGAACTTTTTCAGAAATCCTGAGATGCCGCCTTTGACCGCCTGTGAAATTGTGGTGGGAGGCAATTTATAGTCGCCTGCTGACACATATTCCCAGATGGGTTGGACATCATCTGCAACCAACGGATTATTAGTGTTTTTTTGTTCATGTCATTTCGCTCTTTTAGGATTCAATAGAGGTCCTATGTTCCATGTAATTAGTGTTTGAACGGAAAAAATTATAATCAATAATAACTGATTGTTATAAAT
>CAYZXZ010000146.1:0-6887 GCA_964481615.1 uncultured Desulfobacteraceae bacterium
GCAGTTTTTCCCAGGCTTCGGTTCCCCTGGCGGTTTCCACCACTTCGTGTCCTACATTTTGCAACACCCGTGCCAGCAGCGTGCGGGAGGTAACATCATCTTCTGCAATCAGGATTCTCATCTCGGCCTTTCATTTTTATCTCCATGCTTACCCGCATCAGCTCTATCCATTTCTTCTTTCAACCGTTTGAACTGCGCCTCGAGTTCCGCCATACGAACCTTGCATTCTTCCAGGTCCCCTGCCGCGGCTGCTTTCTCGATCTCAATGGCCGCCACGCACAAAACATCGCCGCCGACATTGGCGGCCGCGCCCCTGATGGTATGGGCCTGGCGCTCTGCCCGGAGACCGTCCCCGGTCTCCAGATAGCCCCGCAGTATATCGATCTGCCGCGGGATGTCCTTCAGAAAGATATTAACGCAGATCTGCAACAGATCCCGATCATTTTCCAGACGATCCATCATGCCAGCATGATCCCAGACCGGCGGTTCTGTCGTAAATGGTTCGACGGCCTTCCCTTTCTCCGCTTTTGCCGGTTTCCATTGATCTTCAACCCTGCCGAATTCACCATTTGCTTCCGGCAGCCATTTTTCCAGCACCTCGGTCAATGCCCGGAGGGTCAATGGTTTGGATATGTAGTCATTCATGCCTGCTTCCAGGCATTTTTCACGGTCGCCCTTAATGGCATTGTCGGTCATGGCAATGACGGGGATGTCATGATTGCGTATCACGGATCGATGCCTGCGGATTTCCCGCGTGGATTCCAGTCCGTCCATTACCGGCATCCGTACATCCATGAACACAAGATCATATGGGATGGTTGCCAGGGATTTTACCGCTTCCTTGCCGTCGGCCACCGCATCGGCATGCAAACCCAGCTTCTCCAGAATGGCGACAGCCACCTGCTGATTGGTGATGTTGTCCTCTACCAGCAGGATGCGGGCCATGCGACCGGCAAACCGGTGCAAGGTTTCGCGGGCCGTGTGGCGGGTGACAATGGGTTGCGGCATCGGTGCCTTTTTGTCTTGTTCCAGCAGCGCCAGAGACAAAATACCCCTGAGTTCCTGGTGCCGGACCGGCTTGGTCAGATACGCCGCAAAGCCGATCTCTGCAAAATGCCGGGCATCCCCTCGGGTCCCCAGGGAGGTCAGTATGACCATTCGGGTATTTGCCAGGCGTTTGTCTGCCAAGATGGCACGGCCAAGGGTTTTGCCGTCCATGCCGGGCATCTGCATGTCGATAATGGCGATACGAAAAGGATCTTTCTCATCTATTGCCCGGGATAGGGCATGGAGCGCTCCGGGACCGTCGGACGTCTCTGCCGGACGCATCCCCCATGAGGCCATCCACGTGTTCAAAATTTCACGGCTCGTTGCATTGTCGTCTACGATCAGGACCCGAACGCCGGTAAGGTCGACGGGCAGGATGTTTTCCGCTTTTACGCCCCCGGCCGGTCTGTTTAAGCGTACGGTAAACCAGAAGGTTGATCCTTTGTCGACTTCGCTTTCAACGCCGATATCGCCACCCATCAGTTCGACCAGTTGTTTCGAGATGGCAAGGCCCAGCCCGGTGCCGCCGTATTGTCGCGTGGTCGAGGCGTCCACCTGGCTGAACTCTTCAAAAATAAAGGCGCACTTGTCTTCGGGGATGCCGATGCCCGTGTCGCGTACCGCAAAACGCAGCAGAACATCATCGTCTGTTTCGGCTTCCATCGAGACGCGGATCACCACTTCCCCTGAAGGGGTGAATTTGACGGCGTTGCCCGCAAGATTGGTGAGAAGCTGCCGCAGGCGGCCCGGATCGCCTCGCAGGATCGAGGGGACCCCCGGGTCTGGGGCGCATAGAAACTCCAGCCCCTTCTGCTGTGCCCGAACGGCCATGGTGGCGGCAAAATCATCGAGCAGACTGATCAGATCGAAATCTAATAATTCCAGGTCGAGCTTTTTCGCTTCGATCTTGGAGAAATCCAGGATATCGTTGATCAGGGCAAGCATGGCTTCTCCGCTGGATCGCACGGCTTCGGCGTAATGTCGCTGTTCATCGGAAAGCCGGGTCTCCAGCAGCAGGCCGGTCATGCCGATGACCCCGTTCATGGGAGTCCGGATTTCATGGCTCATATTGGCCAGAAACGCGCTTTTGGCCGCATTGGCCTGCTCGGCCCTTACGGTCATTTCATTGGCCAAGACAATGGCCTCTTGAAGTTTCCGGTTTATTCCCAAGATTTCCTTTTCAATCCGCAGTTGCTCAGTGATGTCGCGACTCAGAAAGAGCACCGAGCGAACCGTTCCCTGCGCATCCCTTTCCGGCAGCAACCGGAAATTGTGGATCACCGGTCCCTTTTTCCCTTCAAAGGAAAACTCACGCTCAAAGGGCGCTTCGCTTTTAAAAACAGTCTGTACCGCTTCCTCCCACAAAAGGCGCTGCGCTTCCGGCAAAGCCGTCTCACGAAGGGTTTTGTCGATGAGTCGCTCCGCTTTTAAATCAAATAATTCTGATATGTTATCAGATACGAACAGAATGCGGCCATCCCGGTCCAGCCGCATCACGATATCCGGCAGGCACTGCACCAGGGTCCGATGCGCTTCCTCGCTCTCGCGCAGAGCCCTATTAGAATCTTGTATCATGCCGCCATGCTGCTTCATATCACTATCTCGCCGTTTGCAACAGCCCGGCAGCACACGTCAACTACCATCGGATCATAAAACCTGCCTTTGTTTTTCGTGAGTTCTTCCATTGCGATGGATATGCCCAGAGAAGGCCGGTAGGGTCGATGAGACGCCATGGCTTCCAGCACATCGGCCACGGCCAGGATTTTAGCATCCAGATATATATGATCACCTTTCAGGCCGTTGGGGTATCCTGAACCGTCAATCCGCTCGTGATGCTGGTAAACAATTTCCGCCAGAGGACAGGGGAATTCGATTTCCTTAAGGATTTCATAGCCGGTGAGGGGATGCTCACGGATGATGTTCATCTCCGATTGTGACAGTCTGCACGGTTTACTCAGGATTTCGGCGGGCACGGAGATCTTGCCGATATCATGAATGCTGCCGGCCATTTTCAGGTACATGATCCGCTCCTTCGGGAAATCCATCCGGGCGGCGATGACCACGGCGATATCAGCCACCCGCTGCTGGTGGCCCGCGGTATACGGATCGCGGGATTCCACCGCCTTTGACATGGCCCGGATGATGCCGTTGACCATCAGGGTCAGGCTGATATTGGCATTTACCAAGCTCTGGCGTTTATCCTCGATGTCGCTTTCGAGATTTTCAATTTCAAACCGGTTCTGAATCTCTATCATCCGACGTCTGAGCGCGTCTTTTACGCTCACGAGTACCTGGTCTTTCTCAAACGGCTTGAACAGGTAACCGTATGCACCGATGGAGATGGCCATATCCGCTATTTCCCGGTCCCGGTTCCCTGTGATGATAATCGTTCCGATGTTGGGGTGTTCCCGCCGAATTTCATCGAGAAGCTGAATGCCGGACCGGACCGGCATGTTGATATCGCTGATCACCAGGTCAACGATGTTTTCGGACAGCAAGATGCTGGCCTCCTCGGCATCGGCCGCCGAAATGCAATGATAACCCTCTTTTTCCAGTATCCGCCTTAAAAGATTTCGAATCGATTCCTCATCGTCGACGATCAAAATATTCCTTCTGGCTGCCGCGGGGCGCCCTTTTTTTATTGCTGGCGCGTCATGCATATCTTTCCGTGCGTGATTCATGCCGTCCATTTTCGTTTCTCCTTC
Organism: uncultured Desulfobacteraceae bacterium; assembly: GCA_964481615.1. GTDB lineage: Bacteria > Desulfobacterota > Desulfobacteria > Desulfobacterales > Desulfosalsimonadaceae > SURF-33. The sequence continues at coordinate 3,753 of CAYZXZ010000146.1, forward strand.
GGAGAGATGCTTATTTGCCATTGTGACTTCCTTTTTCGGTTTCATGGTTTCACATATATGCGGTAACGCCGGTATTATGGGCAATTTCATGCACCCGGTGTTCTTCCATGGGTGTTTTAAACTGCAAGTGAACCGAGCTTTCACCAAAGGGGAGAAACCGGACGGAAACAACTTCGGCCACATTGGTCATTTCATGGACAATGTCATACTTCTGATAGGAAAACGAAACCTGTACCAGACTCTGGTGAAGATTGGCCGCTTCCCCTACCCCCAGGTTACGGACCATGCAGCAGAGCCCCCCCATGGATATATCGGCGATGCTCACCGTTAAAACCCGATTCAACAGATTCCCTTTTGGATCTATCCGCTGGATTTTTCCCGCCAAGGTCGTCTGGAAACGGGGATGAGCCCTGCGGAAAAGGTTTTCGGCATTCTTGATATTAGGTTTTTTTTGATGGGTTTCGCAGTATTGAATCAACTTCGAATCAATGGAAGGATAGTCAATCAGCAGTTTCTGATATAATTTTTTATCCAGTACGCTGATTTGCGCGTCTTCCACAACGGTGAGCGTCGTGGTGTGGGTGGTATGGGTGAAAAAGGTTTCCACCCCGCAGATGCCTCCTTTGGTCAGGTGGTCGAACACGACGTTTTTTTTAATCTGCTTGTCGAAACAACTCAGCTTCAGTTTGCCGGATTCAATAAAATAGAGACGGTTATCGCAATCGCCCTGCTGGAAAATCCGCTGATGCGCTCTTACCGTCATACTCTTGAGAGCAAAATAGAACGCCACGGCCTCACCCGACGAAAATTTATCAAAAAGCGCGTCCCAGGGCTTTATTTTTTCAAAATCCATGGCCGAAATTTTTTCATTTTCAATGATTTCAAATGTTTTAGCAATCTCGGTGATGGCATTTGGAACGATTTCCATCATCGTTTCCCGGAGCTGTTCGGCCAGGACAAAATCCTTCCGACCGGCGTACCGGACAATGCTGTTATAAAAAGCCTTGACCACTTCGGCCTCGGTTTTCCCTTCGATCAGTTTTACGATAAAATCGGTTTTCATAATCCGCTTACGTCGATTAGTTCACACGCTCTGGTTTCTTGGAGGCTTACGCATCATCGCCTTGGATCTCTCCTGATACGGCTTTGCGGAGGTTTTGTCTATTTGACGACGGCCGTGATGGACTGGTACAGCCGCTATGTGCTGTCCTGGAAGATTTCGGTGACCATGGATGACGAATTTTGCGTGAATGCCCTTGAGAACGCCATCCGCCGGTATGGCAGACCGAATATTTTCAACACGGATCAGGGTGCTCAATATACCGGCAAACCGTTTACTGGCGTGCTACAAAACCATGAAATCCGGATCAGTATGGACGGCAAGGGCCGGGCAATGGATAACATTTTTATTGAACGATTATGGCGATCCGTGAAGTACGAAAAAATATATCCTCACGATTTTCAAACTGTCAAAGAACTGATCAAGGAATTGAAGCAGTATTTTGATTTTTTTCATGGGTATGCACTTGACTCAAGTTGCTCCCATATATAGTATATCCTCATATGGAGGATTATCCAAGAAATTTGCTTGAGTTTGAAAAACGTTTTTCGACTGAAGAATTGTGTCGCCAATATTTTTTGGAGCTGCGTTGGCCCGACGGATTTCAGTGTCCGAAATGTAAGAACAAGAAAGCTTGGCTTACAGATAGGAGTGTGTTCCATTGCAGGGTTTGTGGAACACAACATTCCATTTTTGCAGGAACGATTTTTCAGGACACCAAAAAACCATTGCAGCTTTGGTTTAAAGCAGTCTGGCATATAACGAATCAAAGATATGGAGCAAATGCCTTGGGGTTGCAACGCATTCTCGGTATAGGGAGTTACCGGACAGCTTGGGCCTGGCTTCATAAATTGAGACAAGCTATGGTTCGACCAGGCCGTGATCGACTTAATGGCCTTATTGAAATTGATGAGACCTTTATTGGTGGTAAGAGAACCGGTAAAAGAGGTCGCGGTGCGATCGGCAAAGAACTTGTTGTGATAGCTGCTCAGAAAGATGGACAAAAGATTGGTCGAATTCGCCTCCAAAGAATACCGGATGCATCTGGCGACAGTTTGAAACGCACTATCAAAAATAACGTAGAACCCGGCAGTATTCTTCAAACAGATGGATGGCAGGGCTATAATGGTATAAATAAGTCGGGATATTCTCATGAGATAATTCGTGATGAAGCCCATGTTGGTGAGACTTTGCTGCCAAAGGCGCATCTTGTGGCATCCTTGCTCAGTAACCGGTAAATATAAGAAATGCTGCGGCGCGAATGTTTAACCGTTAAGAAATTTTAAAGATTTCAGGATTAATGCGCGAAAAGTACAAAAAAGGCCCGCTCAAAGTCGAATGAACGGGCCTTTTCAGTTTTAGAATCAGAAGGCGTAACGGAAGCCGAGACCGAGCCATGGATCATCGATATGCATCAGTTCCGCATAAAGTGAAAACTGCCGGTTCAAGTTGAAAAGAACGCCACCGCCTATGGCCGGATCCACTTCCGAATCCGATCCGCCGTTGCTTACCCGGGTGTAATTGAAGCCCAGATAACCATAGAATGTCAGCATATCAACATCCTTGCTCGCGACAGCGCCGATATTCATGGTAATAATATCAACAGAAACGCTTCGCGTATGCCATTTTTTCATAGCAGGGTTCCAGTTGGGGCCCGCATATTTTGAATCAAAGCGTGTATAGCCCATCGTTCCCCGCGCGGCCATATTGAAGGGGATGTCGGTTATCCGCAGCGCGTATAAGCCGCCGCCCTGAATTCCCCAGCCGGTATCGCCATAATCGGGATCAGCAAATCCGAAATCGCCGAATACCGCAAGGCCGTTCGTCATTCCATAGGTAAAGCGTCCGCCGTAGAGATCGATATTGTCACCAAGAACAAACCCTCCCGAAACCCGCTTCATGCCCGGATCCAGCGGGACGGCGCCGTCGGCTACGGGCAGACCCGCCATGTGGCTGTACGCCGGTCCGGCAAACACAAATACCGCAAAAAAAATAACCATCAATTTTTTCATTTTCCTTTTTTCCTCCTTCAATTGTCCATTAAAATTGAGTTTAAAAACAGTGTCAATGGCGTT
>CAYZXZ010000147.1:0-6750 GCA_964481615.1 uncultured Desulfobacteraceae bacterium
GTAATTCCATTTTGCATTCAAGATGACATCAAGGCGGCAAGGAGGAGGCGACGCAGGCTTACTGCCAGTAAGTCGAGGAGCCGACGACGCGGCCAACACAGATGCCGCTTGAATGCAAATTGGAATAAGGACCCGGTTATTTATTAAATGGAATCGCCTCAATGACCGATATGAAACCCGCCGCCGCCCCCTGCCCCGTCGACTGTCTTGCCCGCAGCCTGCTGGCAGCGGACGCGCTGCTGGCAGCCTATGAAACCGATATCAAGTACCGCATTTCCAAAATTATCGCCACCGAAGACCGGCTGACCGGCGGAAAAATATCTCTGGCCGATTTCGCCTCCGGCCATGAATTTTTCGGGCTTCATTTTGACGGGTTTGAATGGGTGTTTCGGGAATGGGCCCCCAATGCCGATGCGGTCTATCTGCTGTGCGACCGGACCGGGTGGCGAGAAATGCACAATTACAAGCTGCAACGCGCCGTTCCCGAAGGTGTCTGGGAAATCCGGCTTCCGCCCGACACGTTTTGCCACCTGGACCTTTACCGGTTGCGGATCCACTGGCAAGACCGTCACGGCGACCGCATACCCGCCTATGCCCGCCGGGTAGTTCAAGACCCGGATACCCTGATTTTCAACGCCCAGGTCTGGCTCCCGGAAACCCCTTATCGCTGGCGGTATGCTGATTTTAAGTGCAAAAGGGATACGCTCCTGATCTACGAGGCCCATATCGGAATGGCTCAAGAAACCGAAGGGATCGGTTCCTACACGGATTTCCGGAAAAAAATTCTGCCCCGGATCATCGCCGCCGGATATAATACCATTCAGCTCATGGCCATCCAGGAACACCCCTATTATGCGTCCTTCGGGTACCATGTATCGAACTTTTTTTCCGCCTCGTCGCGGTTCGGCACGCCCGACGATCTAAAAGCCCTCATTGACGAGGCTCACGCAGCCGGCATTTGCGTCATCATGGATCTGGTCCATTCCCATGCGGTTTCCAACGAAGTGGAAGGCCTCAGCCGCTTCGACGGAACGCCGTACCAGTACTTTCATGACGGGCCGCGGGGCCGGCATTCTGCCTGGGACTCCCGCTGCTTTGACTACGGAAAAATCCAGGTGCTCCACTTCCTGCTTTCCAACTGCCGCTTCTGGCTGGACGAATACCGTGTGGACGGGTTCCGGTTCGATGGCATCACCAGCATGCTCTACCTGGATCACGGCCTCAACCGCAACTTTGTCTCATACGCGGATTATTTTTCCGACAACGTGGATGAGGATGCCCTGGTCTACCTGGCACTGGCCAACAAGACCATCCATGCGGTCCGGCCGGATGCGATCACCATTACCGAAGATATTTCCGGCATGCCGGGCCTGGCCCTTCCCGTTGCATCCGGCGGGTTCGGATTCGATTTCCGTTTTGCCATGGGAATCGCCGACTACTGGATCAAACTGACCAAAGACACGCCCGATGAAGCATGGCCCGTGGGGCATCTCTGGTTTGAACTGACCAACCGCCGGCACGGGGAAAAAACCATCAGCTACGCGGAATCTCACGACCAGGCCCTGGTGGGGGACCAGACCCTGATCTTTCGGATGATCGGGGAAAAGATGTTTGATCACATGAGTGCAAATGATGATGATCCGCGAGTCGTCCGAGGGGTGGCGCTGCACAAGATGATCCGGCTTGTCACCCTGGCCGCGGCCGGACACGGATATCTCAATTTCATGGGAAACGAATTCGGTCATCCCGAATGGATCGATTTCCCAAGGCGGGAAAACGGCTGGAGCTACCAATTTGCCCGGCGGCAATGGTCGCTTGCCGACAATACCCGGCTTAAATATAATTATCTGGCCCGGTTCGACCGGGATATGATCGCCCTGGCACGACAACACGCCATACTCGGGCCATCAGCACCCAAACTGCTGCATGACCACGACGACGACAAGGTCATTGCATTTGAACGGGGCCGGCTGGTCTTTGCCTTCAACTTCCACCCGGACCGGTCCTACAAGGATTACGGTATTCCGGCTCCGCCGGGTAAATACCGGATGATTTTAAATACCGACGACGCCGTCTATGCCGGGCACAAGCGGCTTAAAAAAAACCAGGTCCATTTCACGATGCCGGACCAGTACACCGGACGGAACCTTCTCCCGCTCTATCTCCCCTCCCGCACGGCTATCGTCCTGGTGCGGGAGGATCCAGTGTAAGGGCCTTTCCAGAGAACCCGCATGAATCAAAAAAACAATATCACCCTCATCGGCATGCCCGGCGCGGGCAAGAGCACCATCGGCATCATTTTAGCAAAATATCTTTCCTTCGGGTTTATCGACACCGATATCCTGATTCAGATCAATCACCAGAAATCCCTCCAGCAGATCATAAATGAAACCTGCCATCTGAATTTGCGCAGGATCGAAGAAACCGAAATCCTGAAAATCAATATCGAAAACCACATCATCGCCACCGGCGGCAGCGCGGTCTATAGTGAAAACGCCATGCAACACCTGCAACGCATATCCGTCGTCGTTTTTCTGAAAGTCGCGTACGATGTGCTGGAAAAAAGAATCCATAATTTCGCCACCCGGGGAATCGCCAAATCCGACACCCAGTCCTTTGGGCAATTATTTGACGAGCGGCAGGTGCTTTATAAAAAATATGGACAGATCATCGTCGACTGCAACACCATGGATCAGGAGGAAATCGCGGAGATCATATCCCAAAGATATCATGCAATGCCGTGTGCGTGCACGGAGTCAAATATTTAATTCCATTTCTAATTCAATAGTGAATTTATAATCCATGGCCATGCCGCGATTGAATGGACTTGTTTTTTGTTGCACTCCATCTCTCGCAGAGAAACCTCCAGATGGGACTCAAGGGCGTCCAGACTGTCGAATACGATATTGCCAAACCTTTTCTCACGCAGTTCGTCCCACAAATGCTTCAACTGACTGCTGGTCAGAGCGAGCAATTCCGGGAATTTTTTTCCACTCCTCCCGGGCCGCTAATTTCGCAATGCTGAATCAGATCCATTTTACGACGATGACGGCGAGTTTTTCGGGTTTTTCACATTGACACATGCTTTGATTCGTGGCATATCAGTTCGAAAATATCAAAGATATCATCTATTTCCAAATTCCGGATTAAAACTTTTCATCAGGAGCGAAAAATGCCCGGTTTTGAGATATTCGGTGAAGAAGAAAAACAAAGCGTTACAGATGTTCTGGATACCGGAGTGCTGTTCAGATACGGTTTTGACGCCGCACGCAAAGACATCTGGAAAGCCAGAACTTTTGAAAGACAATTCGCAAAGCGCATCAACGCAAAATACTGTCTGCTGGTATCGAGCGGAACCGCGGCACTGACCACGGCCCTTGCCGCCTGCGGCGTCGGCTGCGGCGACGAGGTTATTGTGCCGCCCTTTACGTTTGTGGCAACCATTGAAGGGGTCATATCCGCCGGCGCGGTTCCTGTTTTCGCCGAAATCGACCATACCTTATGCCTTGATCCGGACAAACTGAGAAATGTCATTACGGACAAAACCCGCGCCATTCTGCCCGTACACATGTGCGGCGCCATAGCGAAAATCGACAGGATCAAAGAAATCGCCAACAGGCATAATATCATGCTTATGGAAGACGCCTGCCAGGCCGCCGGGGCGCATCTTGGCGGCAAATATGCCGGCACATGGGGCATTGCCGGCTGTTTTTCATTCGATGCCGTCAAAACCATCACCTGCGGCGAAGGCGGCTGCATCGTTACCGATGATGAGAATATCTACAAACGCGCAGATGCGTTTCAAGACCACGGACACGATCATATCGGGACCGACCGGGGAAAAGAAGGGCATGAAATCCTGGGATTAAACTTTCGCATCAGCGAGCTCAATGCCGCCGTGGGCCTGGCCCAACTGGGAAAGTTAGACCGGATCATTGAGATTCAACGCAAAAATCATGCGCAAATCGCCTCGGTAATAGCCGAATTTCCCGATATCCAGCCAAGAAACGTTCCCGATGCTTCCGGCGACTCCTGCACATTTTTCAGCTTTATGATGCCCGGCGAAGACATTGCACGGAAAACCGCTTCCGCGTTTGCGGGCGCCGGGGTAGACGGTTGTTTCTACTGGTACGACAACAACTGGCATTACATCCGCAACTGGCATCATATAAAGAACATGAAAACCGCCATGCCCGTGCAGCAAACCCGTCTTGACAACATGCGCGACTATACGAAACTAAATCTGCCGCAATCGGATGATATTATCGGCAGAACCATTTCCATGCAGATTAAATTGTCCTGGAGCCGTGAGGACATCGAAAAAAGATGCGACACGATGCGTTCGGTGCTGAAAGGGATTTTTCGATAATGAAAACCGTCGCGCTTATTCCCGCAAGATTTGACTCGACCCGATTTCCGGGAAAAATGCTTGCCGTCCTCGCCGGTAAACCCGTGATCAGATATACCTACGATGCGGTCATGAATTTGAACCTGTTTGACGATGTCTATGTGGTGACGGATCATTCAGGCATATATGACGAGATCACAAACAACGGCGGCAAAGCCCTTATGAGTTTGAAAAAACATGAAACCGGCACGGACAGGATTGCGGAAGCCGCGGAAAATCTCACCGCCGATATTATATTCAACGTCCAGGGGGACGAACCATTCATCAAGCGCGAACCGGTCCGGATGCTGATTCAGGCGTTTACGGATCCCGGAGTGGATGTGGCCACCCTTATGCAGAAACTGACTGATGAGAAGGAAATCAACAACCCCAATTTCGTCAAAGTCGTCAAGGATTTAAATGATTTTGTCATGTATTTTTCCCGCTCTCCGGTTCCGCATAATCGCAGCGGCGGAAAGGAAACGGCATATTATGAGCACATCGGGGTATATGCATTCCGCAAAGAGGCCCTGCTGAAGTTCAGCCGCCTCTCGCCGACCCCCAATGAGCTGGCCGAAAAAGTGGAACCGATACGATTTCTCGAACACGGCATGAAAATCAAAATTGTCTTGACCGAATACATGGGAATCGAAATCGATACAAAAGAAGATTTACGCAAGGCAAACCAATATATCAATCAAACGGGTGAATAACATGTTCAGAAATTTCAAGCAGGTGGATCGCGTTGTTTTCGGTCGCGGAAGCTTCAATCAAGTCGATGAAATTTTAAGTCACCGGAGAACATCCGAATCCCAGGGAATGATTTTTCTTGTGGACCATTTTTTTAAAAACAACGATGCGTTTCTGGCAAGGATTCCTCTTCGCGGAAAAGACAGGATCATATTTGCCGATGTTTCCAGCGAACCTACGACTTTTTATGTGGATGAGCTGACGAAATCCATTAGGGAACACGCCGATTCGCTACCGGACGGCATGATCGGCATCGGCGGCGGCAGCGCCATGGATCTGGCCAAAGCCGTCTCCCTTATGCTCACCAATCCCGGTTCCGCCGCGGATTATCAAGGTTGGGACCTGATTAAAACACCCGCGGTCTATCATGCGGCGGTTCCGACCCTGTCCGGAACGGGGGCGGAAGTCTCCAGAACCACCGTGCTCACCGGTCCCGTGAAAAAACTCGGCATCAATTCAGATTTTACGGTATTTGACCAGATGATCCTGGATCCGGAACTGATCGCGGACGCGCCGAATGAACAGAGATTTTATACCGCCATGGACTGCTACATTCACAACGCCGAGTCGCTCACCGGAACTTTTTTAAATGAGTTCAGCAGAGCTTATGCCGAAAAATCAATGGATCTGTGCCGTCAGGTGTTTCTTGGCGACGGCGACCGGAAAGAAAACGACGACAAGCTGATGATGGCCTCGCTTTTCGGGGGTATGTCCATCGCTTATTCCCAGGTCGGCGTCTGCCACGCCCTTTCCTACGGAATATCCTACATCTTAAAAACCCGTCACGGATTGAGCAACGCGGTTGTTTTCAATTATCTTGACGACTACTACCCCGAGCATGTTCCGGAATTCAGACAGATGATGGAAAGGCACGATATTTCCCTTCCGCAAAACCTGACCGAAAATTTAAACGACCAACAGTTCGAAAAGATGGCCGATATCTCGCTGGTGCTGGAACCGCTGTGGGAAAACGCCCTGGGCAAAAATTGGAAAAGCGTAATGACGCGGGAAAAAATCAAGGAATTATTCCGAAAGATGTAAATCAGGGCCGGGGAGCTTCCGGATACCGGTTATCCCTTCTTTCCCTTTCCTTCTTCAACATCGCCGTCTTTAGTAAATTCGGGATACAGTTTCTCCATGCAATGTGGACAGATGCCGTGGCTGAATTCGGCTTCGGTGTGGTCCCGGACATAGGCTTCCAACTGGTGCCAGTAACCGGAGTCGTCCCTGATCTGCTTGCAGTTCCCGCAGATGGGCACAATGCCGCGCAGGGTCCGGATCTGTTCGATGGCCTTGCGCAGTTCCTCGACCTTATCGGCCAGCGCACCCTGCATCTCGATCATGCGGCGGCCGACTTCCACCCTGGCCCTTAGTTCACCGGCATTGAAGGGTTTGGAAAGGTAATCGTTGGCTCCGGCTTCCAGCCCGGCGATGATGTCGGATTTTTCTCCCCTGGCGGTCAACATGATGAGATACGGCGGCCGTTCGGTTTGCCGTGCCCGGACCCGGCGAACGACCTCCAGCCCGTCCATCTCCGGCATCATCCAGTCGAGAATGGCCAGTCTGGGCGCATCGATCTCATGCAGTTTTTCCCAGGCTTCGGTTCCCCTGGC
>CAYZXZ010000148.1:0-6593 GCA_964481615.1 uncultured Desulfobacteraceae bacterium
CTCCCTGGCGGATTGAGGCGGACCGGCTCGCCTGGGACCGGCAGGCCGATATCTACACCGCATCCGGCGCAGTGGTAATCCGGAAAGACGATATCACCCTGACCGCCGACAGCGTCACCTTCCATCAGGGGACCATGGAAGCACTGGCCGCCGGCAATGTGCTGCTGGTATCAAACTCCGATCGTCTGACCGGCAAAGAGATGACCATCAACCTGGATTCCGGAACCGGCGTCGTGTCACGGGGAGAGCTTTTTCTGGAGCAGAAACACTTTTATATCCGGGGAGACGACATCCGCAAAACCGGAGAAACTTCATTTTCCGTCACCCGGGGAAGCCTGACATCATGTGACGGTGAAAACCCGGATTGGCGCATCACCGGTTCCGAGGTTGACGTCACCGTGGAAGGATACGGCACGGCAAGACACGCCTTCCTCTGGGCTCGAAGCTTCCCCGTCTTTTATGTGCCCTATGTTATTTTTCCCGTCAAGCTGGAACGTCAGTCCGGACTTCTGCCGCCCCATGCCGGATACTCGAACAGAAACGGCATTGAATACCTGCAACCCTTTTTTTGGGCCATCGGCCACAGCGCCGATGCCACGTTTTATTATCATCATCTTCAGCACCGGGGGGAAAAAGTCGGAGGCGAGTTTCGCTATGCGTTGTCGGATGATTCAAAGGGTACGTTAATGGCAGATGGCTTCACTGACCGGAAAATCGATGACGGCACTCCCGAAGCCGGCCGGGAATGGGGATACACGGATGACAGGGCCATCCGGCCCAACATTGATCGCTACTGGTTCCGGATAAAGGCCGATCAGAAACTCCCCTGGCGGTTCGATGCCAAACTCGATCTTGACGTGGTCAGCGACCAGGATTACCTGCGGGAATTTTCCGACGGCTATACGGGATATTGGGATACAAATGATGATTTCAAATCCCGGTTCGGCCGGGACATAGATGACAAAAACGACTCCACACGACAAAACCGTCTCAATATGAGCCGGATATGGACAACATACAGCTTCAACGCGAACGTCGAATGGTATGACAATGTCATCAACCGGCGACTGGCAGATACGGATCCCACGTTGCACCACCTGCCCAGGATCGCGCTTTCAGGTCTTAAGCATCCACTGCCTCACACCCCCTTTTTCATCGACATGACATCGGATTATACCTATTTCTACCGGAGGGACGGGTTTACAGGCCATCGCGGTGATTGTCATCCCAGGCTCTACCTGCCGCTTCACTGGAAAAACTATCTGGCATTGGAACCGTCCGCAGGCTTTCGTCAAACCGCCTGGCGCCTGGACCGACATGCTCCAGGACAAGTCGAACCCAAGGATGACAAACGCCGGGAAATATTCGATTATCGTGTGGACTTAAGTTCAGACCTGTATCGCGTCTTTGATGCCGATGCCGGCCCGCTTGAGGGGATCAAACATATTCTTGCGCCGAAACTTCAATATCTTTACATCCCCGAAAAGGACCAGTCGGATTTTCCTCTTTTCGATGACATGGACCGGATCGAAGAAACCCATCTCATCACCTTTTCCGTCACCAATCTGCTCGCACCGGCCCGAAACCAGCAGGACGCAACAATCGATTCCGATGTCAACTCCGGCCTGATGCGGCGATCCGGCCGCCCTCTATGTCGACTGCTGATTGAGCAGCCCTATGATCTGAACAAAAACTCCGCCGGCGACAAACCGTTTGAACCGCTATACGCGCAACTGGAACTCGACCCCGCGGCCGATTTGTCGCTTCGAACGGATGTCAAATGGGATCATGATGACGGCGAACTGATCGCTCACGGCATCGGCCTCGGTTTATCCGACAGACTGGAGAACCGGCTGTTCTGCGAGCACCGTTATCGCAGGGATACGGCGCAGACCCTTTACATAGACGCCGCGGTGGCGGTTGTCCCTTCGATACTGCTTATAGGAGATTACGAGCGGAACCTTCAAGATCACCAGGATATACGGAAAAGCATCGGCGCCCAGTATCGGACCCAATGCTGGGCGTTCATGATCTCCTTTACCCACGAGGACAATGACAAAAACGTCGGCTTCATGGTCACCCTTTACGGTCTGGGGGATATCGGAAACCGGTAACAGCGGTCCTCTGCACCGCAGCGGCCGGCGACCGGGCCGTCATTAATTTACGGGACGGACGAATATTTAAACATAACACCTTGACTTTTTTTTCATTTGTATTTATTTATAAATTCGGAATTTAATGAAATTGTAAAAAGTTCAGTTTTGCCCGCATAGTGCGCCTTTTTGGGAGATGATCACAAAGCGGATAATCCGATTTTTTACAAGACTGTCTTAACTGTTACAATCGTAATTCCATTTTGATGAAAACAGACACAGGAGGCAATATGAACAAACTCGAGCTGATTTCCGCATTAAAAAGGGAAACGGATATATCCAAGTCCGAAGCGGCGAAAATCGTCCAGATTTTTTTTGATTCCATGTCCGAAGCGCTGATTCAGGGCGAGAGGATCGAAATACGCGGGCTTTGTAGTTTTTACGTCAAAAAATACAAAAGCTATGTGGGCCGGAATCCTAAAACCGGCGACAAGGTCATGATCAAGCCCAAAAAACTGCCCTTTTTCAAATGCGGAAAAGAGCTCAGGGACCGGGTCAACCAGAATCACTGATATCGCTGATTGTCATACGGTCGGATCCGTGCCTGAATTTGATCTTCTGACGGCTCAGAAACGAGCGGTTCGTTTACTTGCATCGGCCCTATACACCGGCGCTCTTCCGCATGCATTCCTGTTTACCGGGCGAGACGGAACGGGTAAACGCGCTGCCGCCGCCGCGCTCGCCATGGCGGCCAACTGCGGCGGCCCGGAACTATATCCCGGCGGCCATGAAGAAGCGGATGGGATTTCCGCCATCGGCCCGGTCGTGCTCCGTTCATGCGGTCGTTGCAGCTCGTGCCGGAAAATCCTGTCCGGCAGCCATCCGGATGTTCATGTTGTCGAACCTTCCGGGAAAATGATCGAGGTGGGTCAGATCCGAGCCCTCTGCCGGAAACTGGCGTTAAAGCCCTACGAAGCTTTGATCCGCGTCGCCGTCATCGCCGGCGCCCAGACACTGAACGCGGAAGCCGGCAACACCCTGCTCAAAATCCTGGAAGAACCGCCGAACCGCACCGTCTTTGTGCTGACCGCCTTTCAGTCATCGGACCTGCTGTCGACCATCGTATCCCGTTGCCGGCACATCCGGTTTGCCCCGATTCCTCAAAAATTGCTGAGCCGGTATCTGGAAGACCATCACAACATCGATCCGGTCACGGCGGATACCATTGCCTCAATGGCCGACGGCAGTGCAACACAGGCCTGTAGAATGGCCATATCCGGCTGGGTCGAAAACCGGAACCGGATTATCGAACGAATCGAGACCATGACGTCGGCGGGGGAGCGCCTGGCCCTTTCCGAATTCTTATGCGGAAACAGGGAACAGCTGCCCGAAGTTTTCGGAATCATGCAGTCATGGTTCCGGGATCTGATTGTCAGCCGTTTCGCCCCGGAAAAAACCATTCACAGGGATTTATCCGAAAAGATGAAAAGATACGGTCCCCGTTACCGGATCGAATCCCTGTTATCAAAAATTAATGCGATCGACATCGCCCGACAGGATATTCAAGCCAACGCCAATGTCCGGCTCACCCTGGATGCGCTGATGCTTTCGCTTGCCATGAAAGAATAAAACCAATGGAAACCATTATCGGCGTCAGATTCAAACAGGCCGGAAAAATATATGATTTCAAGTGCAACGGTTATATGTTGAATACCGGTGATCCGGTCGTCGTCCAAACCGACGGCGGTCCGGCATTCGGATTCGTTGCCCGACCTCCGGTTCCCGCGGACACCCGGCAAACCGATACCCCGTTGCAGAAGGTCCTTCGGCCCGCCACGGATGACGATCTCCTGAAAATCCGAAAAAACAGAGAGACGGAGAACCGGGCATACGAGTTTTGCCGCCAATGCGTCCATGAACTCGGTCTGCAGATGAATCTTTTCAGCACGGAATGCGCGTTCGGCGCGGGCAAGCTCACGTTTTTCTTTACGGCAGACGGCCGGGTTGATTTCCGGAAACTGGTGAAAATTCTGGTCAAGGAATTTCATACCAAGATCGAAATGCGCCAGGTGGGCATCCGCAACCAGGCAAAGATGTGCGGAGGAATCGGCAGATGCGGCCGGGAATTCTGCTGCCGCACGTTCATGATCAAATTCGATCCGGTATCCATAAAAATGGCCAAAAAACAGGGACTCTCACTAAATCCCACCAAAATTTCAGGGGTGTGCGGGCGCCTGATGTGCTGCCTGACTTTTGAAAACCATACCTACGCCGCAACAGCACCCCGGGAAACGCAGGATACGGAAAACCAAACAAAAACAGAAGAAAGCATTTCATGACCCAACGGTTTTATATCACCACACCCATCTATTACGTCAATGCCAAACCCCACCTGGGCCATATGTATACGACGATCACCGCGGATGTTGCCCGCCGATTCCGTCAAATAAACGGCATGGAAACGTTTTTTCTCACCGGAACCGATGAACACGGCGACAAAATCGTCAAGGCCGCGCAAAAAAACCAGATTGAGCCGCCGGTCTACGCCGACCGGATCAGCAGGATGTTCAAAGATCTCTGGCCGAAGTTAAACGTGGCTTACGATCAATTCATCCGGACCACGGATCCTGCTCACATCGCTGTTGTTTCAAATGTTTTGCAGGCGATCCACGATGCCGGAGACATCTACTTCAGCCAGTATGAGGGGCTTTACTGTTTTGATTGCGAACGGTTCTACACCGAACGTGAACTGACCGACGGGAAATGTCCCGATCACGGCACCCCGCCGGAAATCATCCATGAATCCAATTATTTTTTTAAAATGAGCCGTTATCAGGACTGGCTCATCGACCATATCAAAATACACCCGGAGATGATCCAGCCGGAACGGTATCGCAACGAAGTGCTCGCGTTTCTGCGGGAGCCACTTGAGGACCTGTGCATCTCCCGTCCCAAAACCCGGCTGCAATGGGGCATCACCCTTCCCTTTGATGAAAATTACGTGACATACGTCTGGTTTGACGCGCTCATCAACTACATTTCCGCGCCGGGTTATCCGGACGGAGATCTGTTCCGAAAATTCTGGCCCTTGGCCAATCATATCATCGCCAAGGACATCCTCAAGCCTCACGGCATCTACTGGCCGATCATGCTCAAGGCTGCCGGGCTGCCGGTTTACCGTCATCTGTATGTCCACGGTTACTGGAACATCGATGACAGCAAAATGTCAAAAAGCATAGGAAATGTCGTTGATCCACTGCATCTTGCATCCACCTACGGAACGGATGCCGTCCGATATTTCCTGATGAGGGAAATGGTCTTCGGCCTGGATTCCAACTTCTCCGAAGAAGCCCTGCGCCAGCGGATCAACTCGGATTTGGCCAATGATCTGGGGAACCTCTTTTCCCGCATTTTGACCATGGTGCACAAATATTGCGGGGCAGCCGCACCTGACGTCGATTCAGACGTGCGCGCCGGAAAGCGGGCAGATCTCCTTGCGCCGGCGCGCACAGCCATCGCCGATTATTGTACGGCCATGGAAAGCTTAGAAACCCACAAGGCCCTGTCCGCGGTCTGGAATTTCATCTCCATCATGAACAAGTACGTGGTGACCAACGCGCCCTGGGAGCTGGCCAAAGCCAACGCCGGCCGGGATCGCCTAAATGAGGTGATGTACAATCTCCTGGAAGGATTGCGCATCATCTCAGGACTGCTCTGGCCTGTCATGCCGGAGACCGCCGAGAAAATGCTGCAAATCCTCGGCCTGTCCGCTACGACCCCTTATGCCGAACTGGACTGGATCAACACCTGGGGCGCCCTTGCGCCTGGAACTGCGGTGGACAAACCCATCGCCCTCTTTCCCAGAATCGAAAAGGCTGATGCGTCCGATACCCGAAAGACCGCTGATGCCGCATGCTCCGCAAACGGCGCATCTGATGCGGATCACTCAGCCACGTCGACCATAACGGCCATACCGAACATGGTTTCCCCGGTTTCCATAAAACCGGAAATCACCTTTGATGATGTCGCCAAACTCGATCTAAGAATCGCCACTGTGGTGTCGGCGGAAAAAATACCCAAAGCGGACCGCCTGCTGAAGCTCTGCGTGGACCTGGGAACGGAAACACGGACCATTGTCGCCGGAATCGCCGGCAGTTACCCGCCCGAAGCACTGGTCGGCCGTCAGGTGGTGATTGTGGCCAATCTCAAGCCCGTCAAACTGCGGGGTGTAACTTCCCAGGGGATGCTCCTTGCAGCGGTGTCGGACCAGGGGGCCGTGGTGATCACCACGGAAAAACCAACGATGCCGGGAGCGACCGTCAAATAGACGCTTTACGAATCCCTTTTCACCCGTTGATTCCCGCCGAATAAGCAAGGATGATAAAATCGTATCAAGGATCTTGACAACATGTTTTTAAAAGACAGGGATATCCGGGATCAGATCCTGATCAAAGACCGGGCCATTGCTTCCTCCATCCAGGGCATCGGCATCTGCGACCA
>CAYZXZ010000149.1:0-6529 GCA_964481615.1 uncultured Desulfobacteraceae bacterium
TCACCAAGGATGCCCGTTGCCAGACAGATAATGGTCCAGATATGAACCGTCTGCCAGGCATGTCCACGGAGATCACTCAGATCATGGATCTGGGCGTGACAGTTGTGACACGGCGTGACGCAGTAATCCGCCCCTGTGGCCAAGATCTGATCGGCCTTGAGATTGCCGTAGGTCCGCCGGGCATCCGTGTAACCGGATTGGAGATAGCCGCCGCCACCGCCGCAACAGTAGTTATTGGACTTGTTGGGCGCCATGTCGATAAAGTTTTCCTCGCCCACCACGGTTTTCATTACGAACCGCATGTCGTCGGCCACCGGATCGCCGAAGGTTTTTCGCACCAGATTGCAGGGATCCTGTGCTGTGAACTTGATTTTCAGGTCTTTGTTCCAGTCGGAATTGACCTTAAGTTTTCCTTCCCGGATCCACTGGGCGTAATATTGAATGATGCTTTTAATTTCAAAGTTGTAAGGGATTTTGAACTTTTGCGCTCCGAACCGGACCGCGAAGAGTTCGTGCCCTCACTCCGTGTTGAGCCAGACCTTGCATTTAAGGTCCTCCACGGCCTTAATCTTTGTCCTGACGATATGTTCCCAGTTCTCGTCATCCCCCAGAAACATGCAGTAGTTTTCCGCGGCCCATCCCTTGGTGCCGTATGTCCAGTCTGCGCCGACTGAATGAAGGATTTTCCATAAGGGGATCATTTCATCCGGCTCGGTTACCGGCTCCCGAGAGTTCTGGTTTAAAAATAATTCAGCGCCCACCTTGTTAATGGGAGCTTCCATTTCCGCGAATTCCGGCTGGGATTCACGGTATTCCTCCAGAATATCCTCCACAACGAACTGAAAGTCCTCTTCCGAAGCTCCCATGGCGCTGCATGTGTCGTGCTTCAGCGCCATATCGCAGGACCCCAGAATTCCCTTGGGTCGTTTTTCCCTCGGCCAGGATCGCCGCGCGTGATAAACCAGCTGGGGAATGTTGATTTTCATCGGGCACACATACACACACCGTGTGCAGAGGGAACACATCCACACCCATGGCGTACTGGTAATTTCCTCATCCATCCCCAGTGCTGCCATACGTAGAAATTTGCGGGGATCCATCCCTTCCAGTCCGGTTGCCGGACACCCTGACGAACAGGCCCCGCAGGTCAGACATAGGTTAAGGTTCCCGCCTTCCGGCAGGAGGTCCCTGACTTTGTCCATGAACATACTTTTTCCCGTGATTTTTAATGCAGGTTCACCCATATGTTAGCTCCTCCATGTTGACAGCCGTGCGATCAGGCGTTTGGATAAAACATGATCGCAATTTTTTCTGTGCGATATTTCCGGATAAACGGGTGCGGAATCAAATCCGCACCCATGTGACCAACGTCTCCATGTTAAAAGATCAAGAATAACCTTATTGACGGATTCTTTTCCGGATGTCAACCGAAAACCGCCGTTGATGTAATGTGACGACCAGAAGGGGACTTCTTTCAAGCTTTTACCTTTTTACGTTAATCAATTGACAGCAGGACCGGACTTGCATATTATAATTAATTTTTATGGAGGAAAAATGACGAATGAAAAATAAATCCATCTCCGTTATTGTTTTCTGGCTTTTGTTCTGTCCGGTGCCGGGAATGCTTCAAGCCGCTGACAATGAAGCCGGAAAATCGGAGGTGTATTCGGAAGAAGACCGGGGCCGCCCGCCGGTATATCTCTATTATGCGGATAGCCGTTACCGGTTTTTACAAGGCGAGGCACAAGTGTTCCCGCCTGCTGAAGATCCTGCCTCCCTTTGCCGGTTGCTGGTGGAGGCCCTTGTCAGCGGGCCCAACGGTGATTTGATTAAAACGATTCCGGACGATACCCGGGTGCTGGCCGTCTATCTCACCCGTGACAAGACCGCCTGGATCGACCTGAGCCGAGAGGTCACGGCCGGGCACGGCGGCATCCGGTCCGAAATCATGACCCTTTACGCCGTCGTTAATACGGTGGTGCTCAACATGGGAGAAGTGGACCAGGTGAGGCTTCTGATCGAAGGCACGGAAGCGGAAACCCTTGCCGGCCACATCGATATCCGGTTTCCTTTTAAAGCGAACATGCTTTTGATTCGATGAAAAATTTACAAAAAATCAACCAGATCCGCAATATCGGCATTATTGCGCACATCGATGCCGGCAAAACAACGGTCACAGAGCGGATCCTCTATTATACCGGCCGTTCCTACAAGATCGGCGAAGTCCATGACGGCGAAGCCGTCATGGACTGGATGATCGATGAACAGGAGCGGGGGATCACCATTACCTCTGCCGTTACCACCTGCGAATGGAAGAATTGCGAAATCCACCTTATCGACACCACCGGCCATGTGGATTTCACCATTGAAGTGGAGCGGTCCCTGCGGGTTTTAGACGGGGCAGTGGGCGTGTTCTGCGCGGTGGGCGGCGTGGAGCCCCAATCGGAAACGGTATGGCGCCAGGGGGACAAGTACATGGTCCCGAAAATCGCCTTTGTCAACAAGATGGACAGGATCGGCGCGGATTTTTTCCGCACGGTTCAGATGATACGGGAACGGTTGAACGCAAACCCGCTGCTGCTTCAGATTCCAATGGGACAGGAGGACGGCTTTACGGGGATCCTCGACCTGGTAGAGATGAAGCAGGTGCAATGGGAGACCGATGACCCGAACGGAGGGATTGAAGTCGCGGACATTTCGGATGAATTCAAAGACGATGTCATCGCATACCGGGATCAGCTCATTGAGCAGGTCGCGGACATGGATGACGCGGTCATGGAATTGTACCTTGAGGAAAAACCGATCCCGACCGACATCCTGATGGCCGCCATTCGAAGGGCCACCCTCGGACTGAAGGCGGTGCCCGTTTTCTGCGGCGCGGCCTTGAAAAACAAGGGGATTCAGCCGCTGTTGGATGCAGTGGTCCATTATCTGCCGAGTCCGGTTGATGTGCCGCCGGTTCAGGGACATCATCCGGATACCCATGATGTTCTGACGTTCACCCCGAAGGAAAAGGGGCCATTGGTGGCCCTGATTTTCAAGGTATCCATGATGGAGGGGCGCAAGATGTCTTTTGTCCGGGTTTACAGTGGTACGCTGGTCTCGGGCGCGGATGTGTACAATTCTTTCCTGAAAAAAAAGGAAAAAGTCTCCCGGATCATGCGGATGCACGCCAACAAGCGGGAACGTGTGGAATCGGCAGTGGCGGGCAATATCGTCGGCGTGGTCGGTCTCAAGGATTCTTCCACCGGCGAGACCCTGTGCGATGTCAATACGCAGGTGGTTTTGGAAAAAATGGAGTTTTACCGGCCGGTAATTTCGATTTCCGTCGAACCCAGAACCCGGGATGATCAGGAAAAAATGGATCAGGTCATGGACAAGCTCATGGCCGAAGACCCCACACTGCACGTAAACCAGGACAAGGATACCGGCCAGACCATCCTGTCGGGCATGGGCGAGCTTCACCTGGAGATCATCATCAGCCGGATGAAGCGGGAATACAACACCAGCGTCAATGTGGGCAAGCCACAGGTCGTTTACCGGGAAACCCTGGCCGCGTCGGCTACGGCTTCGGCTGTTTTCGACAAGGAAGTGGCCGGCCAGCGCCATTTTGGTGAAGTCCGGCTCATGGTCCGGCCCTTGCCCAGAGGCAGCGGTCCTGTTTTCCAGGCTGAAGCCCCGCCGGACGAAGTGCCCGAGGGGTTCGTCAAGGCGGTGGAACAGGGGGTTAGGGAAACCATGGAATACGGTCAGCTCATGGGATACCCGGTGGTGGATGTGGAGGTGGTCCTTAAGGGCGGTTCCTGCAAGGAATCCATCGGGTCGGACCTGGCCTACAAGGTTGCTGCGTCCATGGCCTGCCGGGAAGCCTTTCAAAAGGGAGCGCCGTATCTGCTGGAGCCGATCATGAACGTGGAGGTTTACGTGCCGGATGCCTTCATGGGCGAAGTCATCGGTGATCTGAGCGCACGGGGCGGCAAGATCGAATCCATTTCCGCAAAAGCCGACAGCCAGAACATCGCCGCCATCGTACCGCTGTCAAAGATGTTCGGGTATGCCACGGCCCTTCGGTCCGCTTCCCAGGGCCGAGGGAACTTCACCATGAAGTTTTCGCACTTCGATAAGGTTTGACAGGCGACGGGTTTCAGAGTTTTGATTTATCGGGTTTTAGATTGTCCAGTTCGGCATCTTTTAGGTTGTCCAGTTCGGTATCGATTTTTTTGCGCCGGGCCTCGTCTTTTTCATATTCCAGCGCTTTTTTGAAATGAAAGGCGCTGGTTTTATAATCCATCTGTTTCATGTAGTAGAAGCCGAGGTGGTAATGCGCGCCGCCGAGATCCTTCAGTTCGCCCAGGGTAATTCCCATGAAAAGCAGGGCGTCTGCGTAGTCCGGGTAATCGCGGATGAGGATCCGGAAAGTTTCAGCGGCCTCCGGGAGATGGCCGAGCTGCATCTGTGACCGGCCGAGAAAAAAAAGCCCCTCCGGACCGCCTTCTTTCAGGATCGGCGATGTTTTTAAAAGCGCAAGCGCGTTTTCATAATCCCCCGCCTGAAAATAGATCCTTCCCATGTCGTGTTTCAGGTAAGGATCATCGGGTTGCGCGTCAAACACCCTTGCCAGGTAAGGCACCGCGGCCTTGGGATTGCCGCTGTGCGCCAGTGCCAGGCCGTATCCGTAGTTTACCATGAGATCGTCCGGCTGCCGCTCGACCTGGGAGGCGAACCGGCGCGTGGCCGCGTTCACGTCGCCGTACAATGCCGTCAGGCGGGTCCGGACCCGCAGAAAGTCCGGTTTGGGTTCGATTTTCGGTTTTTCCCTGTTTTCCAGCACGGCGTCAAGATAGATGATTCGGTCTTCGGTGGCTGGATGGGTTTTCAGGTAGGTGGGGATGTCGTTGGCATCGAACCAATCCACCGCGCGGATTTTTTTCAGCAGGGAGAGCAGGGCGCCAAGTTCGTATCCGGCTTTCTGGAGATGGGCTCTGCTGATCTGGTCGGCCTGCATTTCATTTTCCCGGGTATAGGCCAGGACCATGGTCTGGCCGGCTGCCATGGATCCGATAGTCAGGGCGCTGCCGGCAGTGGGAGCCCCGCCGATGCCGATGAGAATGCCCGCCACAACGCCTGCCATTGTCGCTATGCTTGTTTTTTTGGATTTTTCGATCAGGTCCGCGATGTGGCGGTTGGACACATGGGCGATTTCATGGGAGAGAAGGGCCGCGAGCTCATGTTCATTGTCAAGGGCTTCAAACAGGCCGCTGAAAACAAAGATGTTCCCTGCCGGTCCGGCAAAGGCGTTGTAGGCATTCTGGCGGATTACGTAAAACCGGTATTGAAACGGCTGCGAGGGAAAGACCGAAACGATTCTCTGGCCCACCTTGTTGATATAATTGTTGATCATCGGATCTTCAACGACATCGTAGGCCTGGTGCACGGCCTTTAAAAAGGCGTCGGCAAGTTCTACTTCCTCCTTGATGGACAGGGCATGGGCAGTATCAACAGACGGCCATCCGGTCGTCAGGGCCAGCACGATCCAGAGCGACATTATTTTTTTGAAACAGGGTCGCATATTTAAGCGCTTTTCAAATGGAAAATTTTATGTTATTGGTATCCAATTTATTGATGCTGTCGTAAAAAGTCTTTCAGCACAACCGGCAAACGCCGCAACCTTTCCGGACAATGGTTATATCATGACACATACGATTTGCATTGCAAATCAAAAAGGCGGGGTGGGAAAGACCACCACCGCCGTCAACCTGGCGGCAGCCCTGGCCGTGGCTTCCAAAAAGACCCTGCTGGTGGATTGCGACCCCCAGGCCAATGCCACCACCGGGTTGGGCATCGACAAGAACCGCATCAGCCGATCCGTTTATCACGGTCTGATCGGGCATGCCCCGGCTGATGAGATCATTCTGGATACCGAGGTCGAAAAACTTTCCATCATCCCTTCCCGGACCGAGCTTTACGGATTCGAGTTTGAGATGATGGGGGACGCGTCGCGCTATACCCTGCTGCGCCGTTTTCTGTCGACGCTGTCGGATGGTTTTGACTATATCATGCTTGATTGTCCGCCGTCGCTGAGCCTGCTCACCTTAAACGCCATGACCGCCGCCGATGCCGTGCTGATCCCGCTGCAAAGCGAGTTTTACGCCCTGGAGGGCCTGGGCCAGATTTTTCAGACCATCAAGCGGATACGACAAGGGATGAATCAGGACCTGCGGATCGAAGGGATTCTGCTGACCATGTTTGACCGCCGCACCAACCTGGCCAATCAGGTGGCGGACAATGCGTCAAAGCATTTCAAAAATATGGTTTTTAAAACCCGGATTCCCCGAACCGTCCGCCTGGGCGAGGCTCCGAGCTACGGCAAGCCGATTCTTCTCTATGACCCGCAGTCTCCGGCCACGGAAAGTTATAACGCCCTGGCCCGGGAGATCGTCCGGGGGAAACGGGCCAAAGAGCGAGTGATGATTGTTTAACCCCCATGCCCTGGTCGGGCACAACGAAGGATGAAAATGATAGGATTGCA
>CAYZXZ010000150.1:0-6408 GCA_964481615.1 uncultured Desulfobacteraceae bacterium
CAGCAGCGCCTTGCACTCGTCGTCGGTCTTGGCGCTGGTCGTGAAACTGATGTTCAGCCCACGGATCGCGTCGATCTTGTCGTACTCGATTTCCGGAAAGATGATCTGTTCCTTGACGCCGAGCGTGTAATTGCCCCTGCCGTCAAACGCCTTTCCCGAAACGCCCTTGAAATCCCGCACGCGCGGAAGTGCGATATTGACCAGTTTTTCTAAAAAATCGAACATCCGTTTCCCGCGAAGGGTCACCATGCACCCGATGGGCATGCCTTCCCTGACCTTAAAGGCCGCCACAGACTTTCTGGCCCGGGTCACCACCGGAGACTGGCCGGTGATGGTCTTGAGTTCCGCCTGGGCGGAATCGAGCAGCTTGATGTTCTGAATGGCATCGCCCAGCCCCATATTCAAAACGATCTTCCTGACAAGGGGTACCTGAAACCGGTTCTTATACTGGAAGGTTTCCACCAGTTGCGGCACAACCTCTTTTTCATAAAATTCTTTCAACGCCATCGCAATATTCCTCCGGCAGCATTCTTATGCATCCATGATTTCGTCACACTTACCGCACACCCGCACTTTTTTGCCGTCGTCGAGTTTCCGGATCTTGATCCGCACTGCCGCCAGGCATTTGCTGCACATGAGCATGACATTCGACCAGTGAATCGCCGCTTCGCCTTCGACGATGCCGCCCTGCTTGTTTTTTGCGCTCGGGCGGGTATGGCGCTTGACAATATTGACGTTTTCCACCAGCAGCCGGTTCTTTTTCCGGACCACGCCAAGGACTTTGCTGATTTTGCCCTTGTCCTTGCCGGATATGACCTTCACCTTGTCGTTTTTTCTGATATGGCATATATCGTTTTTGTCCATAACCCACACTTTCCCGATATCGTGATCGCTAGAGTACTTCAGGCGCCAGCGAAATGATTTTCATAAACCGATGTGCGCGGAGTTCCCTTGCTACCGGGCCGAAAATTCGCGTTCCGATCGGTTCCCGCTGGGCATTGATCAATACAGCGGAATTATCGTCGAACCGGATATATGAACCATCGGGCCTGCGAATCTCCTTTTTTGTCCGCACCACCACCGCCTTGAGCACATCGCCTTTCTTGACTTTTGAATTGGGGATGGCTTCCTTCACCGATACCACAATGACATCGCCGATTGTTGCGTATCGGCGCCTGGAGCCGCCCAGGACCTTGATGCAGTAGACTTCCTTGGCACCCGAGTTGTCCGCAACAGACAATCTTGTTTCCGCCTGAATCATTTTTCCATTCCCCCGATATCAAACAGCTTTTTCAATAATTTGACTGACCCGCCATCTTTTTGTCTTGCTGAGGGGCCGTGATTCCGTGATCAAGACGCGGTCGCCGATGGAACAAGCGTTCTGCTCGTCATGCGCCGCGAACTTGGCATGACGCCGGATATACTTTTTGTAAACCGGGTGCATCACCGTTCGTTCAACCTTCACCGTCACGGTCTTTTCCATCTTGTTGCTCAGCACCATGCCGACCAGTTGTCTTCTCATTCCGTGTTCTTTTTTCATGACAGCAACCCGCTTATTGTTTCAGTTCGCGTTCACGTTGAATCGTAAGGACCCGGGCGATTTCCCGCTTGACCTGCCCGATCCTCCTGGGATTTTCAAGCTGGCCGGTTTTGTGCTGAAACCGAAGATTAAAAAGCGTCTCCGTGAGATCCTTTAATTTCGTCTTCAGCTCCTCTCCGCCCAGTCCCCTGATATCACTGGCATTCATTATCTTGCTCCCCTTTCAATAAATTTTGTCTTGATGGGAAGCTTGTGAGCGGCGAGAAGGAGCGCCTCCTGGGCCAGATTCCTGGGAATGCCTTCCATTTCGTATAAAATCCTTCCCGGCCGGACAACCGCCACCCAGCCTTCCGGCGCGCCTTTCCCTTTTCCCATTCGCACTTCAGCGGGCTTTTTCGTCACCGGTTTATCGGGGAAAATACGGATCCACATTTTTCCGCCTCTTTTGACCCGCCGCGTCATGGCGATACGCGCGGCTTCAATCTGCCGCGACGTGATAAACCCGCACTCCACCGCCTGCAGGCCGAAATCCCCGAAGTTCAGCGTAGAACCCCTATAGGCCTTGCCTTTCATGCGACCTTTCATCTGTTTTCGAAACTTGACCTTTTTCGGGCTCAACATCTTCCTGTCTCCTATCGCCTATTTCGTCTCACCTGCCAACTGTTCGTCCTGCAGGATTTCACCCTTGAAAATATAGACCTTGATACCAATCAGGCCATATGTGGTTTTGGCGCTGGTAACGCCGTAATCAATATCCGCACGGAGGGTATGCAGGGGAATACGGCCTTCCTTGTACCATTCGGTCCTGGCCATTTCAGCACCGCCCAATCGGCCGGAACAGATAATCTTGACCCCGCCGGCACCGAAGCGCATGGCCGCAATAACGGCCCGTTTCATGGCGCGCCGAAAGGCAATCCGCCGGATGAGCTGATTGGCGACATTTTCCGCGACCAGTTGGGCATCGATCTCAGGTTTGCGGACTTCCTGGATATCCACAAGAACCTCGTGGGTCACCATTTTTTCGATCTCTTTTTTAAGGGCATCGATTTCCGAACCTTTTTTACCGATGATGATTCCGGGGCGCGCCGCGTAGATCTTGAGCTTGATCCGCTTCGATGAGCGTTCGATATCAATTTTCGATATCCCGGCATGCATCAGTTTCTTTTTCAGAAATGTGCGAAGCTTATGGTCCTCAAAAACGTATGCTGCATAATTCTTGCCGGCATACCACCTGGAATTCCAGGTTTTGACGATGCCCAGCCGCATTCCTTTGGGATTGACTTTCTGGCCCAAGCTGTTCCTCCTTTTTGTGGCTACCCTTCAGCGACAATGACCGTTATATGGCTTGTTCGTTTCAATATCCGTGACCCTCTGCCCCTGGCCCGAGCCCTGAAACGCTTGAGCATGGGCCCCTCGTCGACGATGATGTTTTTGATCACAAGGCCATCAACATCAAGCGCGGTGTTCTGGGACGCGTTTGCAACGGCAGATTTGAGGATCTTCTCGACCATGCCCGCGGCTTTCTGGGGCATGAACTTAAGCGTATTCAAGCCGACCTCGGCCGGCTTGCCCTTGACAGCATCGACAAGTTTGCGAACCTTCTGGGGAGAAATACGCATGTATTTTGCTGTAGCCTTAACCTCCATCACTGATATTCCCAACCCTTTAGAATTGTTACTTTACCTTGGTCTTCTTATCCCCGGCGTGACCGTAAAATATCCGCGTGGGAGAAAATTCCCCCAGTTTATGCCCGACCATGTTTTCGGTAACGAAAACGGGAACAAACTTTTTACCGTTGTGAACCGCCAATGTCAACCCCACCATTTCCGGTATGATGGTTGACCGCCGTGACCATGTTTTGATCACCTTGCTGCTTCGTGTTTCCTGTGCAGTGGAAACTTTTTTCTGCAGCTTGTCATCTACGTAAGGTCCTTTTTTAAGTGATCGCGCCATTTCCGCTCCTGTGTGCTGTTCGCCGTTCTCTTTTGGATATGATATTATACATCCGTATTATTTCCGCCGCTTGACAATCAGCTTGTCGCTTTTCTTGGGCTTGCGGGTACGATATCCCTTGGTCGGCTTGCCCCACGGCGTACAGGGATGCCTTCCCCCGGAAGATTTTCCCTCACCCCCGCCCATGGGATGATCCACCGGGTTTTTCGCCACGCCGCGCACATGGGGCCGAATGCCGAGCATCCTCTTGCGGCCGGCTTTTCCCAGGGCGATATTTTCGTGGTCGACATTGCCGACCTGACCGATGCTCGCCTTGCACGTCTGAAGAACCATCCGCATTTCACCGGAAGGGAGCTTGATGGTGGCGTACCGACCTTCCTTGGCCATGAGCTGCGCGAATCCGCCGGCACTTTTGACCATCTGGCCGCCTTTGCCCAGTTGCAGTTCAATATTATGAATCTGTGTGCCCAGCGGGATCAGGCTTATCGGCAACGCGTTTCCCGGCCGGATGTCGGCGCCGGGTCCGGACATGACCGTATCGCCCACCGAAAGCTTTGCCGGCGCCAGAATATAACGTTTCTCTCCGTCGGCATAATTGAGCAGTGCAATACGGGCGGAACGGTTGGGGTCATATTCAATGGCCGCCACACGGGCTGGTATATTGTCTTTGTCCCGCCGAAAGTCAATCTCGCGATAAAACCGCTTGTGGCCGCCGCCGCGATAATTGGCCGTTATCCGTCCGTGAACATTCCGCCCGCCGGTTTTCTTGATGATTTTGATCAGACGTTTTTCTGGTTTCGTCTTGGTGATTTCCTCAAACGTCGCATATTCCTGAAACCGGCGTCCGTGTGATGTCGGTTTAACTTTTTTTATCGCCATTTATCAAGCCCCCGCTTAAGCTCCCTCGAAAAAATTAATCCGATGTCCGGGCATGAGCGTTACCGTCGCTTTTTTCCAGTCCCTGCGCTTTCCGATAATCTTGCCGCGCCGCTTGAATTTTCCATTGACATTCATGGTCCGCACCGATTTTACTTTCACATTGAAGACCTTTTCAACCGCGTCTCCGATTTCAAGACGATTGGCGGATGGATCGACTTCAAACGTCACCCGGTTGTCTTTTTCCCTCTGAAGATTACTCTTCTCCGTATCAACCGGTCCCATTAAAATATGATATTCTCTCATGCTGATAGCCTCCCTTCAATATGCCTGATCGAAGGCTCAAGAATAACCAGCTCGCGATGATTCAGTATGTCATAGACGTTTAAGCCCTCGACTGACAATACTTTGACACCAGGTATGTTGCGCGATGAAAGTAAAAGTTTCTCGTTTTGGGCATCAATGATGATCAACGGCTTGTCGGCATTGATGGCCCGCAACGCGGCAACCACCGATTTTGTCTTGATCTCATCGATTACAAACTGATCCAGAACGATGATCTGATCGGCCTGAAATTTGCTGCTCAACGCCATTTTAAGGGCAAGCCGCCTCACTTTTTTCGGTGGCTTGAAGGCATAAGATCTCGGATGCGGCCCGAAAATAACACCGCCTCCTCTGAGCAGCGGGCTTTTAATGTCGCCCCGACGGGCCCGGCCGGTCCCCTTCTGACGATAAAGCTTTTTGGTGCTGCCCCGGACGTCCGACCGGTTCTTGACGCAGGCGGTGCCACTTCTCCGGGTCGACAGCTGCATCCGCACCACTTCGTGGAGAACGGTCTTTTTTATCGGCACGTTGAATACGGCATCGGCCAGTTCGACCTCGGATACCTTTTCGCCTTTTATATTTTTCACTTCAATGACAGCCATAATTTCCCTCTTTATGCTTCCCCAACGATTTCCGGGAGGACATGCCCGGCAAGGTGCTTGTCTGAAAATTAAATCAGCGTTTCCTGATTTCCACCGTTCCCGAGGTCGGGCCCGGAATCGCGCCCTTGACCAGAAGCAGATGCTTATCCGGCCGAATATCGACGATCACGAGATTTTTGACGGTTGTCCGCGTGTTGCCGTACCGACCTGGCATTCGTTTGCCCTTGAAGACCTTGGACGGCCAAGCGCACTGGCCGATGGAGCCCGGCTCCCGATAATTCTTGCTGCCGTGGGTTTTGGGACCGCGATGAAAATTATGCCGCTTGATGGTGCCGGAAAATCCGCGACCCTTTGTTTTCCCGGAAACCTCGATCTTGTCCCCCACATTGAAGATAGCCAAATCAACGGCCTGCCCGAGCTTGTAGGCATCCGGATCATCGACCATAAATTCCTTCAGGCAGGCATAGGTCCTATCGCCCGATTTGGCAAAATTCCCCGCCAGGGGCTTGTTCACCCGACTTTTTTTCTTTTCGCCAAACCCGAGTTGCAACGCATTGTAACCGTCATTCGCCTTGGTCTTGATCTGGGTCACCGTACACGGCCCGGCCTCGATGACCGTAACCGGAAGCGATCGGCCGTCGTTTGAGAAAACAGCTGTCATACCCAGTTTTTTACCTAATAATCCTTTTATCATATCCGCCACCAATCCGAAAAAACTACAGTTTGATATCCACATCAACACCCGGCGAAAGATCAAGCTTCATAAGTGCATCCACGGTTTGCTGTGTGGGGTCCTGGATATCCAGCAGGCGTTTGTGAGTTCTGATTTCAAACTGCTCCCTGGATTTCTTGTCCACATGCGGCGACCTAAGAACACAGTACTTGTTGATCTGGGTCGGCAACGGAATCGGACCCACGATCTTCGCACCGGTTTTACGGGCCGTATCCACGATATCTTTTGCGGACTGATCCAGCAGTTTATGATCATATGCCCTGAGCCTGATTCTGATCTTGGTATTTCCCATCATGATCGTCTGTCTCTTTTTATATTTGGATGCTATGCGATGATTTCGCTGACAACGCCCGCGCCGACCGTCCGGCCGCCCTCACGTA
>CAYZXZ010000151.1:0-6361 GCA_964481615.1 uncultured Desulfobacteraceae bacterium
AGGCATATTATAGCAGGCCGATATTTAAAATCAATGAATAAGTTTATAAGTGACGCTGTAGTGATAAGCTGTTCTCCTATGCTCAGTAGTCGTTGTACGGGGTGGATTGCATAAAAAATTCTATAAAAAATTCGATATCAAATGTCAAGAATAATCTTTACAAAGTCAAAGTAACAAGTATCAAGAACTATGACGAAATGTTCAGGCTTCAGGTAACAGTTTTTAGCCTTGGTTTTTTTGCACATACTGGCGAATGCCGGTAATCGTGTTTTCAGTAAAATAGCGCTCCCTCTGCCGCACTTGCGGGGGAAGGCGGTCGAGGCTGGCATAGACCGGGTCCTTGTCGATAAGATCGGCGATAATGGCGGCGTTGTCCGGATCATCCGTGTGAGCACGGACTACATCCACCCACAACACAAGCTGCCGCCGGGCTGTCGAAAAAATGGCCGCGCCGTCGAGATACATGCCGTAATGACCGAAGCAGACCGTTCGCTCCGCATGGGGCTGTATGCGGTCAAAAGAAGCCAGGCAGTCTTCCAGCACAAAAACCGGCGGCGTTGCCGGACGGATATAGAAGTCTTCCGGCAGCTCGTGGAAGATCCCAAACAATTCCCCGCAGAAAAACCATTTTCCGATCACGAAACACATGTGGTGGGCAGCATGACCGGGGGCCGGTATCACATGAATACCGCCGGCCGCTGGGATGGCGTCCGTGCAGACGATATTGGCGGCCGGAACCGGTTTGATGGGGCCATATATTTTGGCGACATTGCCCAGCACCTTAAGAGACCCCTTCCAGAGCCGGGACGGATCGACAAGATGCGGCACGGCTTTTTCATGACAGACAATGCGGGCTTCGGGGAAACGTTCCATCACGTGGCCGATGCCTCCGGCATGATCCATATGGATATGGGTCAGAAGGATATAATCAAGACGCTCCACCCCACGTTTTGACAGGGCGTCAAAGAGCGCGGGTATGGTGCATGTCGGGCCGGGATCGATGAGAAGGGTTTCCCCGCCGTCCCGGTAAAGCCAGGCGGAAATAAAACGGTAATATTCGAGTTCGTCAATGTCCAGATCAATGAGATCCAGCATTGTCATTTTCTTAATCCTTGTCTTTGTTTACGTCTTTGTTTGTGTTTTGATCGCTTGTTCGCGCCATTCAGACCCCTATCCGAACAGACTCACCGGCTCGTGGCACGATCACGTTGTGACCCTTGTCCGCAAGCTGCCGCGAAAAAGCCGTGACAGCCTCTTCTTCGCCGTGGACCAGGGCGATTTGACGGATATTGAGGTTCGACTTTTCAACAAAACGCAGCATTTCATTCCGGTCCCCGTGGGCGGAAAAACCGCCGATGGAGATTACCCTGGCCCGCAGGGGGTATTCCTTATTCAAAAATCGTAGCAGGGGCGGATTGCCGGCCCGGCCGGCTTTTTCATAAGCCTCGCCCTCTTCGAGCAACCGTCGGCCTAGCGTGTTGCGGGCCATGAAACCGACGATCAGGACGATATTTTTCGGATCATGGACCTTGTACCGCAGATGATGCAGAATCCTGCCGCCTTCACACATGCCCGAGGCGGAAATGACGATATGCGGCTTTTTTTCGCGCATCAGTGCCATGGATTCGGCCACCGACCGGGTAAACGTAACCTTGTCAAACACAAAGGGATTTTTCCCTCCCTCCAGAAAATCATTGTGCGTTTTGGTATCATACATCTCCGGGTGCTCGGCAAAGACCCGGGTCAGGTTAGTAGCCAGGGGGCTGTCCACGTAAACCGGAACCCGGGGCACCTCTTCGTTCTGGTAAAGCATGTGAATGGCATAAAGCAGTTCCTGGGTCCGGCCGAAAGCAAAGGACGGAATCAATATCGTGCCGCCCCGCTCAACGGTTTCTGTAATGATC
Source organism: uncultured Desulfobacteraceae bacterium (assembly GCA_964481615.1). Taxonomy (GTDB): domain Bacteria; phylum Desulfobacterota; class Desulfobacteria; order Desulfobacterales; family Desulfosalsimonadaceae; genus SURF-33. The sequence continues at coordinate 1,905 of CAYZXZ010000151.1, forward strand.
TGTTTCAGGCGAGGTATCATGTCCGAGACCGGATCATGATCCCGGTCCCCGTAAGTGCTTTCCATGATAAGCAGGTCGATGTCCCGGTCCGCTTCATCAAAGTCCAAGGTCGGGTCATTGATGATCGGCTTGTCGAAGCGCCCGATATCGCCGGTATAGCCCACCGTGTATGTGCGGCCGTTGGTTTTAGCCCTGACGATGGTGATGGCCGATCCGAGGATATGACCGGCATCGTAAAGGACGCATTCCATGTCCCTGCCCACGACCACCGGGGTCCGGTAGGGAACGCCGTCGAAGGCCGACAGGGCGTATTGCGCGTCTTCTTGGGTATAAAGAGGTTCCACGGCCTCAACATGGTATCGTGCCATCACGTCATTGATGGCCTCTGTGTTCAACCCGTCTTTTTCCTTTTTCAAAATTTTCCGGATTTCCTTTAGCGCCTCACTGTTATCGTTTTTTCCCCGCTCTCCGGTTCGCAACGCCACCATCAGAGACCGGACCCGCTTGTAATTAAGATAATCCGCATCCGACTCCTGAATGTGGGCGCTATCGGGCAGCATATAGGTGCAGGCGTTGGCCGTGGCCCTGGTGCAGATGACCCGGCCGGTGAAACCGTCACGTGTGAGCAGGGGTATCCGGCCGGAGTGATCGATGTGGGCATGTGACAGGATCATATTGGTGATAATATCGGGAGCAAAGGGCATGACCCGGTTTTTCCGGTCGCTTTCCTTGCGCCGTCCCTGAAACATACCGCAGTCCAGAAGGACCCGATCCCCATTCATTGTTAACAGGTGCATGGAACCCGTGACTTCCCGCACCGCGCCATGAAATGTAACATGCATAGGTGTCTTCCTCTCATAATGCCGGATCCGTGCCGGCGGCGTTAAGACCATCATCGCTATCCGGCCGGCATCATCCGTCTAAGACATAAGTTTAGATAAAGCTGTAAAAAACTGTTTGCTCGCGCGATTTTACATTTTCATTTGCCACTGTTTTGTAGTGCATTGAAACCGACAAGTCAATAAATGCGGAAAAATTCATCCATGCGAATTCCTGTTTCGAAGCCGGCAAAAAAATGATATGAGATCATTAGATGACCATTGCGGATTTATATTTGCGGATTTATATTTATTAAATATGTATTAAGGATATCCTTCAATCAAAAACCGGAAACTGAAAAGTTCCTGCCCGCAAGAAAACCGCGAAACGACATGCAACAGCTTTTGACGAGGCCATTAATTTTTATAAACCTCTAAGATAATGGAGAATTTGCCGGATATCGCCCGATTATCATCGGCCGATTTCGGCGGATAACAAACCATGAGCATCAATACCGTATCAAAAATCGACGACCTTGTGGCGATCAACCATGTGCTTGTCAGTGTATCGGATAAATCCGGGCTGGATCGTTTCATCTCCGGGCTCATTAACATAAACCCCAAGATGAAGATCCTGTCCACCGGAGGCACCTTCGCGCACATCGCGAATATCCTGGGGGAAAAGGCAACAGAACACCTGACGGCCGTTTCCGATTACACCGGCCAGCCGGAAACCCAGGGAGGCCTTGTCAAAACCCTGGATTTTAAGATCTATCTCGGCCTGCTGACCGAAACTTACAACACGGCTCACCAGGCAGACATGGAAAGGACCGGCGCCTTTCCCATCGACATGGTGGTGGTCAACCTTTATCCGTTTTCAGATATCATCGCCAAGCCCGGAGTAACCCCGGAGTCAGCCCGGGGCAATATCGATATCGGCGGTCCCTGCATGGTAAGGGCCGCAGCCAAGAACCACATCCGCACGGCATCCGTTGTGGACCCGGCCGACTACGGATCGATCATCAATGAACTGTCCGCTCGGAACGGCCGGATCTCCCTGGAAACCCGTTTCCGCCTGGCGGTAAAGACCTTCCGCCACACGGCCACCTATGACCGGGCCATCGCCGATTACCTGGATGGGTTGAATGTCGTCGATATCCGGGCCGCATACCCGGATATCCGGTAACAATAAAATAAGGAGAAACCCGACCCATGAGTACCGACCTGAAACAGATGTATAAAACCATCATGGACGATCATTTCCCACCCAAGATGGAAATCAGTTTCATCGAGGGCGACCGGCGCCAGACCCTGGTGTACGAAAAAGTCGCCTGGACCATCGACAATGTGCGAAAAGGGCTGCGCTACGGCGAAAACCCCGGCCAGGAGGCGGCCCTGTTTAAACTGATCAACGGGAACCTGGTCCTTGGCGACACGGAAACCATTCAGCCGGGTCAATACCTGGTTTCCGATATAGAACTGCTCCAATCCGGCAAGCATCCGGGGAAGACCAATCTTACAGACGCGGACAACGCGTTGAACATTCTGCGGTACTTCACCGACCGGCCCGCTGTGGTAATCGTCAAGCACAATAATCCCTGCGGCGCAGCCCTTTCCGATACCCTGGAAAACGCTTACAATAAAGCTTACATGGCCGACCGGGTGGCGGCCTTCGGCGGCTGCATCGCCGTCAACCGGTCCCTGGACCGGGCCACGGCCGAAGCCATTGCCCGACAGTACGCCGAGGTGGTGGTTGCCCCGGAATTCGACGAGGGGGTGATCGGCATTCTGGCCGGCCGGAAAAATCTGCGGGTGATCCGGATCCACAACATCGGCAACCTGCAATCCTTTGTGGGAAAGCGCTTCGTTGAATTCAAGAGCCTTATCGACGGCGGCATCATTGCCCAGTGGTCCTTTGCGCCGCAGGCCCGCTCCTTTGCCGATTTCGTACCCGCGGAATGCACCCACGACGGCCGGGCCTACAAAATCGGCCGCCTTCCCACCGAACGCGAATATGCCGACATCCGGTTCGGCTGGCTGCTTGAATCCGGCATTACCTCAAATTCGGTCATTTTTGTAAAAAACGGCGTTTCCGTGGGCATCGGCACCGGCGAGCAGGACCGGGTAGGCGTAGCCGAAATCGCAAGGGACAAGGCATACCGGAAGCTGGCGGACCGGTATTGCTTTGAAACCTTCGGCATCGCTTACAACGATCTTGCGGACACCGACAAAAAAAAGGAAATCGATGCCCTGGTGAATACGGAACACGGCGGCCTCATCGGCGCCACCATGGTCAGCGACGCCTTTTTTCCGTTCCGGGACGGTCTGGACGTGGGCCTTCGAGAAGGGGTCACCGCTGTTGTCCAGCCGGGCGGGGCCATGAACGACCATCATGTCATCGAGGCCTGCAACGCGGCCGGGGCCACCATGGTCTTTACCGGCCAGCGCAGCTTCAAGCATTGAAGCACTGGTAAAAGTTGGGTTTTTCGCTTCGAGAGTCTTTCGTGGGTGGCTGTATCACTTGGATAGCAAAACCGTTTTTAACAAAGGAGAAAACAACATGGGCGAAAAGGGAAGCAAGGACAAGGGAAAACGGGAAGAAAAGAAAAAAGCCCAAACGACATTAAAGGAAAAACGGAAAGCAAAAAAAGAGAAAGCAAACAAATAGATCTTTCCCACCCATCCCCCCCTTTCCGGGCGGAGGGGGGAATGGGTGGGAAGGAATGCCCGCCACGGCGCAACAGCCACGGAACCAGCCCTTGAAGACGGGGGAAATCCCTCGGGAAAAATCGTCATGACCACCCGGTGCTGCCTTTTGCATCAGTTTGACACCTGCCCCCGGCTTGCCGATCCGGCCGCCACCGTAAAAAAAACCGCTTTTCTTTACCGACGGGCGGCGCCGCTACCGGCTTTCCTTTATTTCGCGGCAGGAATGGGCGTCCTAAAACCTTTGACGTCCTTGACAGGCCGGCTCAGACTACTTTCCACCATGGTACCGCCAAAACATGGCGAGTCAGGGGGGAAAATTTCACTTCCGCCATAAAGCATCAATCTGCAAACTACAAGATCATGATATTCTTCAAGAAAGGCTTCAAGCCCTTTGGCTTCGGCGGTTGTTACGCGAGAGGAGGCCTTGACCTCGATGGGCAGCAACCGATTCGGTGTTTCGATAACGAAATCCACTTCCATGCCCGTAGCCGTGCGCCAATAGAGCACCTCCAGTTCTTCAATGACATTTCAAACAGGCGCAGACTGAAGGCTGGCGAGATGATGAACTGCCGGCATTACAAACGATCGCCAATATGTTGGATCGCCATGGATATCGATTGCGCACTGTCGAGAAGACAAAGGTCCAAAAAAACGCCGGAAACCGGCGCCATCTTCGAGAATGTCTGGCGTGTGAACGCTCAAGCAGATGAGTCTCTTAAAACCCCGGCAATCCCTTGCCAGATGACGGCATTGTTTACAGAAGACTTTGCCGGAAAATCGTCATCACCCGTTTCAGTGTGATGGGTTCGTAAAAACGCGCTCGCAATCGATTTTTAACAACTGCACCAAGTGTAACCGAATGTGGGCGAGGCATTACAGCAATTCACGGCGACTACTAGTTTTTTGATTTCATTGGCCTGTTGAGGCGTA
>CAYZXZ010000152.1:0-6197 GCA_964481615.1 uncultured Desulfobacteraceae bacterium
TGATGCGGGCAATGTCCATAAATCACCATCGCCTGAATTGAAATCGAATCAGAATGAATTAATATAATGGAATCCTTCCATGGATCCTGTCGAGTCTTTCGACGATCTTGTCGAGTTCGGTTTTCTGCTGGGCCGCAGCGGTCATGGCAACCGGGCCTTCTTTTTGGGCAGCGCCGCGTTTGGCCTGCATTTCTTCGCGCTCCCGGGCCCGTTTGTCCCGCAATGCCTGTTCCTCGGCCTCGACTTTTGCCCTGGCATCGGCTTTCTTTTTGGCTTCTGCCTCTGCCTTGGCTTTTGCCTCGGCATCCGCTTTTGCCCTGGCTTCGGCATCGGCTTTTGCTACGGCATCCGCAGCAGCTCTGGCCGCGGCATCCGCTTCCGCCCTGGCTTTTGACGCGGCTTCAGTATTGACCGCCGGTGCCGGTTTTTCCGCGGGCTTTTCGACCTTGGCCGGTTCGACTTTGGCCGCAGGCGCTGCTTTTGCCTCCGGTTTTGGCGCCGGTTTGGCTTCCTTCTTCGGCGCAGGCGCGGCATCGGCCTTCTTTTCCGGGGCCTTTTTGGCTTTTTCCGCTTCAATGGTCAGATCCGGTGCGGGCGCCATCTTAGCAAAATCAATATTGACATCATCGAGCTGTTTCTTGACGGGCGCAATATCCTGGGCGCTGCCGCCGTCTGAAATCAGGCCGATGAAGGCCCTGACCAGGCGGACCGCTTCAGGATGCCGCATGATCAGAACATCCGCCCCGGACATCAGGTAGCACACGGCGCCGACCGCTTCCATCATGATGACCCGGCGCTCAGGATCACCGAGAATCGGCGCATCTTGAACGGTCTGATTTGCTTCCTTGCAGCGCCAGATCTCATTGGCGAGATTGTTGATGATGGGGAGCTGAAGCTTGTCGTCTCCCTGGGCCAGGGCCGCCATTCGGAGCCGCTCCATGACCGAGTATGAGTATTCCAGGCCGTACCCGAGGCCGCCGGTGGTCGGATCGATGATCAGCCGATCCTGATGAACACCAAGGTTCTCCAGCAGGATATTGACCTGTTTGGCAAGGTTCACGTCGATGGGCGAGGATGAAATAACGGTATGACCGTAGCCCATGGCGCTTGCGCCGATCCCTTTGTGATTTTTTTCTTCCACGGGACCCAGGCACAAATTTTCACCCTGGCAGGCTTCGGAAATCTTTTTTAAGACCTCCTCATCCTTCTGGGCGTTTCCCATTCCCCAGATCACCAGGGGTACATCAATCGCCTTGAGTACTTTCTTAACGGTCTTGACCGCGTCATCCGGGCTGGCATTTTTGTCGTTGGGATCCGTGCTTTTAAGCTGAAGCACGATCATGTCCGCACCAAAATCCTTCACGCATTTCTTGGCCCAGGCCGCCGGGTCGGTAAGTACGTCCGCAAAAGGCTTTTTGGCCACTTCCGGCCAGCCTGTCGGCTCCATGTCCCAGATCTCCATTGCGATTTTGGGTTTATTGGGCATGCCGCCTTCAAACAGATAGAACGGGTAACAATTCTGCCCGCCGACAGTCACCGCCTTTTTTCCTTTCCCGATGGTAATCGGCTTGATGCTGCCTGCATAGGTTTCTTTTACGATTTGAAAGCCCAATTTTGCCTCCTCCTGATTAAGGTTACAGGGTTAAAAACTGTTCAACCTGTTGATGATAATTCCACAACCATATAAGCTCCCTTCCGGCATAAACCCTTGCTGGAAAGGCTTTCTGTAAGTCGAGCCGCTTTGATTTTCCGGCTTTGATTTCCAGCCGGGAAAAAGCGGTTACAATTTGCCGGTCCAAAAGATTTTTATTAAATATAAATAAAAATTATTTGTCAATAATCATGGTCTTTTTTTTATCTTTTTCTTTGATGGGCTTCTAAAAAGTCTTTTTCGAACGAGATTGAGGCTTTCGGGGAAAAAATTCAATCCGCTTCCGCCGGTTTCTTCCGTCGGGCATCCAGCCGCGACTTGAGTTTGGGAAAAAGATTGATATCCGTATGCGGCAGAAACATAGCCGCAATGTAATTATCCATATAAGATGCGGTTTCAGAAAGTTCAAAATTGGTCATTCGGCTGAGGGTCCGGCCCACATCGCTCCGGATCCGGTTGGTCAGGGAACTCATCCGGGCTCCCAGCAGGGAGCCGTTGCCGATGAAAACGACCTTGTCCGGATCAAGCTCAGGCAGAAGTCCGATGACCATGCACTTTTCCAGGTCCACGTGATTTCCGAAGCCGCCGGACATGATGATCCTGTCAAGGTCCTTGATGCCCAGTCCGACTTCCTTAAGAAGGGTCATGCAGCCGCTGTACATGGCCCCTTTGGCTCGGATCAGATTGTCGATATCGATTTCCGTGAGCACCACGTCCCGGTCGATGCCGCTGACCTCTTTCCAGGCCAGCACATATTCCCAGACGCCCTTATCTTCCCGGATGCGCCGGGTGTCCAGATCCCGGTTGAATTTCCCACGATTGTCGATAATCCCCATTTCAAATAGCGTAGCCGCCATGGTGATCAGTCCGCTTCCGCAGATCCCCTTGGGCCGGACATTGCCGATGGTGATATTCATGGGCTCATAAGTGACGGGATCGATGGAAAAATCCTCGATTGCTCCCTTGGCGGCCCGCATCCCCAGCTTGATGCCACCGCCTTCAAACGCCGGACCGGCCGAACATGCCGCGCACGCCAGCCAGTCCTTGTTGCCGATGACGATTTCCGCGTTGGTGCCGATATCCATGTAGAGCGTTAGCGCGTCTTCATGGGCCATGCCGGAACCCATCACCCCGGCGAGGATATCGCCGCCTACATAGCTCGACACCTGGGGATAAACAAGGGCCGGCACATGCTCCGGCAGATGCAGTCCCAGGTCCGTGGCCGGCATCGGCGGATAAAGGGTGGCCGCCGGCACATAGGGGGCGCGCCGGAGATAACGGGGATTGACCCTTAAAAACAGCTGGGTCATGGTGGTGTTGCCGGCCAGAGTGATGCTGGAGATTTCATCGGGGTTGACACCGGAATCGGCAACGATTTTGTCGATGACGCCGTTGATGGTTCCCACCACTTTTTCGTTGAGCTTCTCCAGTCCGCCCGGTTTTTCAGCATACACGATTCGCGTGATGACATCTTCGCCATAGCTGATCTGGGCATTGAAATCCCCGTACTGGGCCAGAACCTCGCCGGTGATCAGATCGATGACCTGCCCCCAGACCGTGGTTGTTCCGATATCCACGGCAATGGCGTAATTACGATTGGTCGTATTCCCCGGCTCGATATTGATGATCCGGTTCTTGCCCTCGGCCCGCACGGGCCGGGCGATATTGACCGTCACCCTGAAATCGGCCTCACGGATCACGTCCGGAATTTTGCGGATGACCGACATGTCAAACTCCAGGCGGTGCTCATCGTGGTCGTTGCGAAGGGAGCGGACGATCCGGGAAACATCGGGTGCGTTATCCTGTACCGTGGGATGCGTCAGCTCAAGGTATTTCTTTTCAACCGGCGGGACGAACAGCCCCTTGTCCTTGAGTTCATCGAGGTTGACCGTTCGAATCCGCGCGGTTTTCCGTGGTGTTGCCATCCGATTGAGGGTCGCCTTGTCAATCTCCGATTCCACGGGGATACGGACCATCAGGTCGCTGCTGATCACAGACAGACAGGCCAGCCGGTACCCCTTGTCAATATCCTCTTGGCTCAGCTTTTCGGTGACGCCGCCGCCAACCTCTCCAGATTCGATCAAAACCCGACATTTTCCGCAAACGCCCTCCCCGCCGCAGGATGCGTTGATGTGCACACCGGCATCCATGGCCGCACGAATCAGCGTTGATCCATTTTCCGCCGCCGCCTCTTTGCCATGTGGAACAAATGAAACCTTATGTTTTTCCATTATCTCGCCTTACCGCCTTATCTTCAGTTGAAATATTTTAGCAACGGCGTCTCCAGCCACCCCAAGCCGCTGAAACGATGCTTGTCATTTTTTCTGGAGTTCGCCATATCGTCTCTGCACCCACTTCAGGACCAGCATCAGCAGCAGGCAAAATGCCAGGGTCAGTCCGAACAGAACCGCGTTCATGTCCGCGGTGGATTTTCCCAGCATCACGAATGGAATCGCAAAGGTCCCCTGAATCCCCCAGTTCAGCCAGAAACAGTAGCCGAAGGGGACCGCGGCCAGCGGCAGCAGGTAGAGCTTGACCGCATAGGGAACGCCCGGGAAAGCAAGAAAAAATACGCTGAAACCAATGACGCGGTCCGGTGGAATGCGGGGGATCTGATAGCCTTTTTTGACCACCAGGTATTTTTCCACCGGGGCGCGGAAAAACCGGGTCACCCCATAGGCGATGAGCATCTGGAGGGGCATGATGATTTCTATGATGAGCACCCCGTATCCAATGCCGAATTTGATGCCCAGCAGAAAAAGAAAAATGCTCATGGGGACCCCGGCCATTGGCAAAACCAACATCAGCGCAATAAATGGTCCCGTCGGGGTCCGCTCATTCACCAGGGCCGTGACCTGATGATAGAGATCGAAATGAAAAAGAAGATACAGACCCGCACCACATGCGGCGACAAAGATCAGAGCCGCCCATATTTTCAGTTGTGAATTCACCTTGTAAAAAATCCCCGTACCACAATGAAACCATCCGTTCAACTCCGTCACGGTCATATCGTAAACCGTTTCCGTTTTCAAGGCTTTTGCGGACGGGTAGCGAACCTGGCATGTACTGGCAGGTGGTCGGAATATCCCTGCCCGATATGTTTTCCCCTGCTGCTTTTGACCCGCTGCCAGCGGTACACGGCGCCGTTTTGAAACAGGTATTCCGGATCAAACCGGTCAAAGGAGTTGTCAACGTACGCGATGCCTCTGTCGTCGTATAATCCTCTGGAGACAATGATCGCGTCCGGGCTGTTTTTCCGGCCGAAATAATTGACCGACCATCGCCTGGATTCGGGAAGTTCCAGCCAGAGATTATACAGGTACCGGTTGCCGGACTGCCGTATCAACAAGTCCTCGTCAACCAGGCGGCCGTTCTTGACGGTATTGAGCAGATGATTGATCCCGGTGATGCCGTCGGTGTCATTGAACCGGACAATATCGATAAATGTTTCAAACTCATTGTAGTCTGAATTGAAATCGCCGGTCATGATGAAATCCGCTGCCGCATCCAGTCCGGCGATATCTTTGGCCAGGGCTTTTGCATAAGGAAGTCGTCGGCTTTCCGGCCCGGATTTCGATTTCCAGTGATTGACATAGACGATCAGATGGTGCCCCTCGATATCTACAACTACTTTCAAAATCGATCTTGCCGCCTCGCCCTTCACCGGAAGCTCCGATGTCGATACCATTGGAAATCTCGACAGCATGGCGCATTTCACGGCGGTTGATTTCCCGTCGGCAATGGCCGAATGCGCATAATGAACACCCATCCGGCCAAGCCGTTCCCGCAGGTATTTTAGGGCCTGCCGGGATTCGATTTCCTGGAGGGCCACGATCTCCGCGTCCAAATCCCTGATGACCCGGGCGATATTGTCGAGCTTGATATTCAGCATTCCGCGGTTCCATCCAAACGGGCCGTTCGGCATGTATTCCGGATATTCCGTGGAATCCCGCGTAAGATCAAAAAGATTCTCAACGTTGTAACTGGCAACGGTAAAGGTTTTCGCCCGCGCCTCGGTCGGACAGAGAAAAAGGACAAAAACCGCCAGTGCGACACGGACGGATGGTCGTATGACAGAATAATGATTCATTCGATCACTTCATGCCTCACTGTTGCTACGGAAGTATGATGGCGAATGCTTCGAGAGCCTCTTTTTCGGAATTCGAAACATGAAGATGCATCTGGTTTTTATCGAAATCTTATGATATTATTAAAAATTGTATTGACATGAAAAAAATTTGTCATATATTCATATATATTAAAATACTTATAAAAAGCTTGGCGAAAATCTGCAACAGATTTCGCATTTGACAAGACATTCTCGCGGATCCCCGCACCTTTGCATCGGGCTCTCCGCGCGTCAACAGCGATACGGCGGGAGATCACATGGACAACGTTCTGATCGTCGACGGCGACAGGGAACACCTGGCCGCCATCCGGAAAGGATTCAAGGAACTCCACCATTTCGAACTGCTGACGGCTCTAAACGGTAAAACCGCCATTGAAACGCTCCAGCAGGCGCGGATTTCGGTGGTCGCCGTCAGCA
>CAYZXZ010000153.1:0-6174 GCA_964481615.1 uncultured Desulfobacteraceae bacterium
ATTTATAACAATCAGTTATTATTGATTATAATTTTTTCCGTTCAAACACTAGATACAGAATAAATAGCGCAATGGGAACCGATCTGAACATGATCCTCAATAGTCACGCCATGCTTGGCATTGATGTATGTAAAGGCTCCGATATCGGTTTTATATCCCAATCGCAGATTGTCCTTATATTGAACCACCCAATTGTATTTCGTGGGTTTTCCATCCTCAATTTCCGGGTAATGCCAGTCTTGAAATCTGTCTGATTCGTTCATTTTTCGGCTCCCATAAATTCTTCCGCTGTCGCCTGCCCTCTCTGGCTAATGCCTTCCCGCCTCAACACTTTCAAAACCGTTTCACCGATAATTTTCATGTCCAACATCAGCAATTGGTGATCCACATACCAGACATCCATTTTAAATTTGTCCGCCCAGGAAATATCATTGCGCCCATTAATTTGCGCCCATCCCGTCAGTCCGGGTTTCACCTCGTGCCGTCGGGCCTGCTCGGGAGTATAGCGACCCAGATATTGCATCCGCAGAGGCCTCGGGCCGACAATGCTCATATCCCCCTTCAAGATATTTAAAAGTTCCGGCAGTTCATCCAGTGAGGAGGTCCGTAAAAACCTTCCGAATTTTGTCAGTCGCATAGCATCCGGCAGCAGGTTCCCCTCCGCATCCCGCGCATCAGTCATGGTGCGGAATTTATAAATGGTAAAAGGCTTGCCGTAAAGACCGGGGCGGATTTGTTTAAACAGCACCGGACTGCCCAGCCTTACTCTTGCCAGCAAAGCGATGCAGGCCAGCAGGGGTGAAAGTACAACGATGGCCGGCAGAGCAAGGGCCAGGTCAAGCAGGCGTTTGCCGTGTTTTTGATAAAATGCGGCTTGTTTACGTTTTTCCATGCATCACTGGGTGTTTTTATGGATTGCCGAAATCGGCAGTCAAGTTTTTTCCTGCGATCGCCTTTAAATCTTTAATCAATAAAAATAAATGAAAGGGATCGGTAGGACTGGGCTCAAAATCCCACCTGGCGTACCATTTGCGGGCATCGTCATTTTTTGCATGCACAATTAATGCGCGGATGCCGACAATATCGGCAACCTGCAATGTTCGAAGCAATGCATCCTTGAGCAACGCTCGCCCCAGTCCCTTTCGCTGGTGAGACAAATCCACCGCCAGACGCGCCAGGAGGATAACCGGCACGGGATGGCGGGACAATCCTTTTGCGATTCTGCCCGGCGCCTGGTTATGGTCGACACTTCCCACACTCAAACTGTAAAAGCCCGCGACTTCCCCATGTTTGCAGCACACATAAGTCTGGACGCTTCCCGCCTTCTGGTTGACAAGCGCATATTGCCGTAAAAATTGATTTAAGGCGGGATGCCCGCAGTTAAAAGATTCAACGGAATCGGCCGGACCAAGCTTATGGATGGGGTCATATAGCACAGCGTTTCAATCCAGGATTCCGGGTTGGGACAGCAATTTTTCAAGATGGGGCCTGGATTGCACCGGACGGTCCAACGCCAGTTGAAAAATTTCCCATTGCGAATCGTCAAGCCCGAAATGGCGACGATCCGCCAACGCCTGGTTTGCCGCCATAACGCTTGCATCCAATATAAACTCGCTTACATTCTTATGGCAGACACGCGCGGCCTCTTGCAGCAATTGCTTAACCTCCGCGCTCGCCCGGACATCAATTCGTTCGGATTTTGTTTGGACAAAACCGGCCATCGTCATCTCCTTTCATTTGGTTATATCCACAATATAATGTCCGGACAATGTTATGACAAGTAAAATAAACATCCATATCGGACTGGCCGGCTTTCTCCCTGCCGGCAAGCCGATGCGGACCATCATCGGTTTCAAAGCCCCATGGCGGTCATAATGACCTTATTGACCTTGTGGACGTCATATTTTTCCCTGGCGATCCGGAGGCTTTCCCGGCCCATCCGTTCCGCAATTAAGGGCTCGGCAATAAACCGCTCCATGGCTTCCGCAAGGCGGGCGGCATCTTTCACCGGCACCAAAAAGCCGTTTTTGCCGTCTATGACCGTCTCCCGACAGCCCGGTGCATCGGTGGTAACCACCGGCCGGCCCATGGCCATGGCTTCCAGCACCGTCCGCGGCGTCCCTTCCCGATACGATGGTAAGACATAAACTTTGGACCGGACAAACGCCGGCCGGATATCGTCCAGCTTGCCCAGATAATCGATGACGGTTTCAGATTGCCATCGGGTCAGTTCATTCTTGCTGATACTGGAGGGGTTGGGGTCTAGATCGCCCGCCAGAAGAAACCTGGCATGGGGATACTTTTTTTTGATTATTGAAGCGGCATGATAATATTCCTGAATCCCCTTGTCTGCCAGCAGTCGCGCTACCAGCAGAAAAACCGGCGCATCCGGCAGCGGAGCGGGCGCATACCATTCCAAATCCACCCCGGAACCATTGATCAGAGTGACAGGGACATAATCGGGCAACAACCCCTGGGCATTAAAAACCTTTGGATCATCAGGGTTTTGAAAAAAAATCCCGGAGCTGTTTTTAAGGGCCAAGCGGTAGAGATGCCGCACCAATAGCCCCATTGCACTCTGTTTAGCTGATCCGTTCCCGAAAGCATATCCAAGCCCGGTGATCATGCCGAAAACCATCGGACCGCCGGAATATCTGGCCGCAAGGTGGCCATAAATCACCGGTTTTGCAGTGTATGCAAGCACTCGATCCGGCTTTTCCTCGCGCATAAGATGTTTAAGCGCCCTTAATGTGCGCAAATCGCCGATCGGCGACAGGCCGGCCCGGGCCAATGGGAAATGCCGGTACCAAACCCCCATGTGCTCCAACTGCCGCCGGATATCAGGTGTGGCATCCGGTGCGCAGGCGATCACCTCATAATCACTGGCTATCAATTCTTTGAGCAGAGGCCCCCGGAAATTGATCAGAGATCGGGCAGCCCCGCCGATAATCATAATACGCATAAGCTGTTTTATGGAAAATGGTTTAAAACAAAATAGGAATTAGGAGATACGAAACATAACTTCCAAAAAAATTAATTTATTGGAATATTAAACTAGTGTCAACACTCTCATTTTTTTATCAATGGGGGTTCCCACGGGTTCCATAACCGCGACGGCCCTATAGGCTGGGAGATTTTTGATCATCTCCTAAAGCAACTGCCACAGCAGGGCCAGCAATCCCGTCAGTATAAAATGCCCTTCCATCAGCACCCCCTGTCTCAGGCCGGAATAAATGCCTCCGCGCTCATGGGTGGATAAAAACAGCAAAATAGACAACGGGCAAAGGCAAAGCAGATATCCTACGGATGAAACGATACCGGTAGCGCTGGCCAGGCACATCAGGACCACCATCAGCCCGGACAGAATTTTTAAAAGCATCATGGTTTTCTTTTCTCCCAGCAGAATGGGAATGGTTTCCTTGCCCACAATGCGGCTACCCTGCATGTCCAGGATATCAAAAAACGCCGTGCGCACAAATATAAGGCTGGTCGTCCAGAAAAAAACCGGAATGGTGACGGGTTTGATCTGCCCAAACCCGTAAAGGGCCGGGACAATAGCGGTGACAATGCCCCAGGCCAGGGCCGCGAACACGGTTTTGGAACCGGGAATTTCCCTGATTTTGGGCTGAAACCGGCCGTTAATCCGCCGGGGCATAAGGCTGATGATATACACAATGCCCATGAACCCCATGCACAAAAACAGTGCCAGAAAGAGCGGCCCTGAACCCTGAACCTTTTACCATATTATTTGATTTCTTCAATACCCAACGGATATTTGGAAAGCTCTTCACACCGGTCTTTGTGAATGACAATGGGGTTTTCATACCGGAACCCGATGTTGTCGTCCGGACAGGCATACTGCATGGCGCAGATGAGCACCTCGTTTTCCTTATACACATGATCCGGGTTGGTCCAGTAGGGGAAAGGCCCGTCATTTAATCCGATGCGCCACTCATCCCCGGTCATGCCGATGCCGTGCTCAAAACCCGGCACCATGTAGTCGGCAAATCCGCGTTCTTCTGCGAATCCCATCATCTGTTCCGCCAGTACTGAGGGCGTGATGCCGGCACGGTAGGTGGCAAGGGTCTTTTTGACGATATCCACAAAATTATGGGCGTGCCACCATTGCCTATCCGTGACCGGGGACATGATATAATTGTGGGAATGATCGCCCAGGGCCAGCTTGAACATGGCGTGGATATCCACCATGAGCGGTTCGCCGGGCTGGAGTTTTCGGCGGGATGCCGGGGTGCAGGCGCCGCCCGCCAGCCCCGTCCGGTACCCGCTGGCGATTTCATTGCCTCCGGTGAACGACCATTCCCATTCGCTGCCGGCCCTGCGCATGGCAAAGGCCGCGATGCCGGCGATTTCGGTTTCGGTCATCCCCTTGTACCCGCCGTCCTTGATAGCCGCATAAACGGCTTTGTGGCCTTCATCCACGATCCGGGAGGCTTCTTTAAACCGGTTGATGGTTCCCTGATCTTTGATCAAGGCCAGCTTGTCTACGATGGTATGGGCGTTGACCAGCTCGCAGTCAGACAGCGTTGCTTCAAACTGTTTATATTCATAATGAGTCAGCCAGCCTTCGGGGAGATAATTGGACATGCCGCTTTCAACACCGATGCGGCCCTTGCCGTTTTTCAACTGTTCCTTGATAAAATCCGCAATCTGCTCGATCTGGTCCTGGCCGCCCATGGGCGCAAAGCCCATCACATGATCTTCGCCCAGCCATGAGTCATCCGCCACCCGGGCAGCGTCAATGACGAAGGTAAAGGCTGTGGGCAGGCCTTCAGAAGGGATGACGATAAAACTCCGCCACGGGCAGAAAGCATCCGTGGTCCAGGACATGGTCCTTAATCGCGATCCCAGGTAGACATCGATGTTCTGTTTGTTCATTTCCGCCTGGATGTCTTTGATGCGCTTGGGAAAATCTATAAAATAAGGGGCATTGGCATGTTCATGATGCGTCATTGGAATTCTCCTTTATTAATAATCCGTCGGGATGGTCGCCAGCACCTTATTCAACCGGTCGGCTAAGGATGCCAGCTTGAGCGCCTTGACCATGTTCCCTTTGAGTTTGAGTTTCAAGGTCATCAGGGCTTTCTGTGCGCCCAGTTCACCTCTGGTGATTCTGGCGAAAGTTTCATAGTCGCCGGCAATGGCAAACTCTGCTTTGGGCGGTTCGCCGGTCCCCACCAGCATTTCGTCAAACTTGCCATCTACAAATTTAAAAAACAGAAATTTCTCAGAACCGTCCGGCGGGCAGTTTTTATAAATATTGCTCATGGAAGAGGTGACAAAATTCATCCGTTCCGGCGGCAGCTCTGTTTTTAAGCGCTTTTCAGCCTCATCCCGCCATTCCTGGCTTAAATACTTGACATTTCCGGTCATGGTTCCTCCTTGTTTATCGGTTGGTGGGTTAAATCGTCGGCAAATAATCCCCTGGTGCATAAATCAATGGTATCTTCAAACATTTTATGAATTGTGTGATTATCGGTTTTGATATACATACGGATGACAAAAATTTTATAAATCATGAAAATAACTTCAGATATCCGGTCTACATCAAAAGGCCGGAACGCGCCTTCTTCAATTCCCTGCCGGAGGATGGACTTGATCATCTCAACGGAATTCCGGTTGATCCCCTCAAACGGGTCTTTGGCCGGAAACATGGGAAAGATATCCGGGTCCCGGAGCAGCAGATCCCTTAGATGTTTGTTGCTGGAGAGGTATTCCACCGCCTTGACGCACATGGTTAAAAACTTCTGTTTTGCGTCGGACTGGTTGTCTACCGCTTCCGCGACCCTGGACTGCCATTTCAGCAGGGCGTATGCAGCAGTTTTGCGGTACAAGTCCTGTTTATTTTTTGCATACAGGTAAAGGTTCCCTTTGGTCATGGACAGCCTGCCGGCAATGTCTTCCATGGTGGTTTTGGGAAATCCATACTGGGAAAAGACTTCCAGGGCGGTCTGATAAATGGTTTCGATATTTTCTCTGGGCTTCATGGCAGATGAATAAATGAATAAAATGTTTATTTGTTTATTTAAATTAGCGAGGGCTTATTGTCAAGCATTTTTATCGGCGGAAAATAAAGCAATTAACACTACAACGTCACTTATAACCTGAATTTTGCACAAAACTCCCCGCCAGCAGCATGTGCCGTTAAAATTTTTT
>CAYZXZ010000154.1:0-6126 GCA_964481615.1 uncultured Desulfobacteraceae bacterium
AGGCCCGCCGGGGAGCAAAAAAGGCCATAGTGGCGATTGCCCACCGGATACTTTTTTTTAATCTGTTAAAAAATTAAAACCGCATTTTGCGGCAATATACAAAAAAGAGGTCTTACATGATCCGTATCAACGCACATTATCTTAAGCTTCAGGCATCCTACCTGTTTTCCACCATAGCCAAACGGGTCACCGATTATCAGAACGCCCATCCGGATAAAGAGATCATCCGCATGGGCATCGGCGATTGCACCAGGGCGCTTCCCGCGGCCTGTGTCGAAGCCTTTCACCTGGCCGTTGACGAAATGGCGGCCGATGCCACGTTTAGGGGATACGGACCCGAGCAGGGATATCCGTTCCTGAGGGAGGCCGTGGCCCAAAACGATTTTCAGGCCAGGGGCGCCGACATCGCCGCGGACGAGATTTTCATCAGCGACGGCGCCAAGTGCGATACGGGGAATTTTCAGGAAATTCTTGCCACCGACATCGTCATCGCCGTGCCGGACCCGGTTTATCCGGTTTATGTGGACACTAATGTCATGGCCGGCCGCACCGGTCCTTTCACCGACAGCCGGTATCAGAATATCGTCTATTTGGAAAGCACCCAGGAAAACAGCTTTATTCCAGCGCTGCCGGAGCGCCCTGTGGACCTGATCTATCTCTGTTTCCCAAATAATCCCACGGGCGCGGCCATTACCCGGGATGCCCTGGCCCGCTGGGTTGATTACGCCCGGCAGCACAAGGCCCTGATCCTTTATGACGCGGCTTATGAGGCCTTTATCCAAGATGATGCCATCCCGCACTCCATTTACGAAATTGAGGGAGCCCGGGAGGTTGCCGTTGAATTCCGGAGTTTTTCCAAAACCGCCGGATTTACCGGCACCCGGTGCGCTTTTACCGTTGTCCCGAAATCCTGCATGGCCTGGGACGCGGACGGCGGCGCTCATAAACTGAACAGCCTCTGGAACCGGCGGCACACCACCAAATTCAACGGGGTCTCCTACCCGGTACAGCGTTCGGCAGCGGCAATTTACAGCAATGCGGGGAAAGCCCAGGTCAAATCGATTATTGACTTTTACCTGGCCAACGCTGATGTCATCCGTCGGGAAATGGAAAACCTGGGTTTTGCCTGTGCCGGCGGGAAACACTCGCCCTATGTCTGGATCGACGCGCGCATGGATTCATGGACATTGTTCGACAAACTGTTGTCCGAGACCGGCGTGGTCTGTACCCCGGGTGCGGGATTCGGGGCCTGCGGCGAACGGTTTATCCGCCTTTCCGCGTTCAATACCCATGAAAACACGAAAAAAGCAATGGCCCGTATTAAAAACGCAGCCGGCCGCATCACCGGGTAAAGGCATCCTTGACGCCCGGAGTTGGAATGGGTATGGATGAGGCATCTTTACAATGCCCTGATCATGGTTATGTTGAGTCATAATCAATACAACAACGGGAGGATACGAAAATGATATACAGCCAGGTGGTAATGGACCATTTTAAAAATCCCAGAAATGTCGGCATTATTGAAGACGCCGACGGCGTGGGTGAAGTGGGCAATCCGCTTTGCGGAGACATGATGACCATTTATCTTAAAATCAATGATGACCGCATCGATGATATCAAGTTTCAGACCTTCGGGTGCGGGTCGGCCATTGCCGTCTCCAGCATGTTGACGGAAATCGCCAGGGGCAAAACCATTGCCGAAGCCAGGAAGATCACCAACAAGGATGTGGCAGACGCCTTAGAGGGCCTCCCCAAGAACAAGCTTCACTGCTCCAACCTGGGGGCCGACGCCCTGCAACTGGCCATCAAGGATTATGAAGACCGGAAAGCCGGTATCACCCGGCCCGAACCGGCCCGCAAGGAGGAACACGAGCATACCCACGGAGAGCAGTGCCGCTGCCCCTACTGCGATGTTGAAATCAGTGAAAAAGCATCCTTCTGCGATGCCTGCCATCATGAACTGGGTGAACATCACTAAACGGAGAAAAGTTCAATGAAACTGATCAATTTCGATCACATATCCGCCAACCCGCTCCTGCCGGAAGTCAAGCAGGTCATGATCGATGCCATCAACAGGGATGATCATAATCCGTCCAGCCAGCACAGCGACGGCGACGCGGCCGCGGCCCTGCTGGATGCGGCCCGGGAAGCCACCGCCAGGCTGATTAATGCCGAAAACCCCAAGGAAATCGTTTTCACCTCCGGCGGCACCGAGTCCGTCAATCATGCCATTAAGGGTGTTGCCATGGCTACCCAGGGAAAGGGGAACCACATTGTTACCTCCAACATCGAGCACAATGCGGTAAGCCGGAGCTTGAAGCGTTTAAAATCATTCAAATATGATGTGACATCCCTTTCCGTGGACAGCAGCGGACGCATCAATCCCGAAGATGTGGAAAAAGCCATCACGGACAAGACCATCCTGGTTTCCATCATGCACAGCAACAATGAAACCGGCACCGTCCAGCCCATTGCGGAAATCGGGCGCATTACCCGGGAGAAAAAAGTGCTGTTTCATACCGATGCCGTGGATTCGGTGGGTATCGTGCCCATTGATGTCCGGGAATTAAACGTCGATCTGCTCAGTTTCGCATCCAACACCTTTTACGGCCCCACGGGCGTGGGCGGGTTGTATGTCCGCCGCGGCACCCGGATTTTCCCCCTGCTGGAGGGCGGTGTCCAGGAGAACAACAAGCGAGCGGGCGCGGAAAACCTGATCGGCATTATCGGCATGGGAAAGGCTGCGGAACTGGCCTCCCGTGATATGGAGGCCCGATACCGGCATCTGGCGGACCTGAAAAAATTTCTGCTGGCGGAATTGCCTAATTATATCGATGCATACATCATCAACACCCATCCCGAGCACAGCCTTCCGCACGTGGGGTCTATATCCATCCAGTACATCGAGGGCGAAAGCGTGATGCTGATGCTCGATGAAGCCGGGTTTGCGGTATCGACGCGATCCGCCTGCGCCACCGGCTCTTTGCGGGCCTCTCACGTGCTGCTGTCTCTGGGATTGAGTCATGCCGACGCCCAGGGCACATTGGTGCTGGCCTTTGGACTGGAAAACACCCAAGACGATGTCCGCCGGTTTCTGGAGAAACTTAAATCCATCGTCGAAACCCTTCGCAATATTTCGCCGTTGTATAAAAATATAACAAGCTGAAATCATTCTGCTTAAAAATATATACTTGAATTATCCCGGCCGGTGCCGGACCCGCCAACGGGTCTTTCCCGGCCGGAGTTTTTTATACCCCTGCACAATAGGCGAAAAAAAGATCGACACAATAAAATAATAGATGAACGGACGCGAAGCGTCCGTTCATCGCTGCTGCGGATTGCCATCCGCTTTCTGTCCGGCGCTTCGCGCCGTCCATCAAGCGGATGCACCCGACTGCGCCCGCTCACGATCCCTTCGGGATCATTCGGGGCTTGCGGGTGATCCGCAGCAGCGTGATACAGCATGAAAAGATAAATATCATACAACTCAAAAAACTAATAAAGAAACGAACATTATGGCCGCTCCCCATGAAAAACTGGCCACATCCCTTGAGATTCTGCTGGCGCTTCAAGAACGCGGAACAGCCGCCGTGCGTTCAAGGGATCTGACCCGGACCCATCGTGAACGCCTGATCAAAAACGGCTTCTTGCGGGAGGTTATAAAATGCTGGTATATCCCTGTCGATCCGGGTGCGCTCAAGGGCGAGAGCACGACATGGTATGCATCTTTCTGGGGGTTTTGCGCGGCATATTTGAAGGCGCGTTTTGGGTTGGACTGGAGCCTTGCTCCCGAGCAGTCATTATTGCTGCATGTCGGAAATATGAAGGTTCCGCGCCAATTGCTTGTACGCGCGCCAAAAGCCGGGAACGGGATCACTGTATTGCCCCACGGCACCTCATTCCGGAACTGATTCAGCATGTCCGCGGCGGCCATTGGGACCCGGATGAAAATATGGATGACCGGAAGCGCCAGAACGCGTTAATCGCGCGCGGATATTGGCAGGCCTACCAAGCGGTGCGCCATAGCATGCGAAAGGTTCTGGAGGGTGAAAACCCCGGCGCCGTCTGCCATGATGATCATGGCAACTGGTATCGCGAAATGTTTGGGCCTTTGGTAACCGCAGGCTTCCTGAGACCGGCGGACCTGGCCGGCTACCGGAACGGCCCGGTATATATTCGGCGTTCCATGCATGTGCCGCCGCGCCATGAAGCGGTGCGAAGCTGTATGCCGGCATTCTTTGATTTGCTCAAAGAAGAGCCGGAACCCTCCGTGCGCGTTGTTCTGGGACATTTTATTCCATTTCTAATTCAATAGTGAATTTATAATCCATGGCCATGTCACGATTGAATGGACTTGTTTTTTGTTGCACTCCATCTTTTATAGATATTAAAAATATGCCCAAAATCAATATGCGATCTCGGTAGCTGATTTTTACTGAATTGCCTTCCGCAGAACTTGCGTACGCGTTAAATACGCATAATATTCATTGTTTCGTGCCGCTGGAGTTGAATAATTTTCAAGCGATATTTTGCGGGCGCGATACCCCATTTTCTCTCTCAATAATTTCGATTGAATTAACATTTCGATTTTATTAATCCATTCGGATATGTTGCCGGCAAGAAATCCATTCACTCCGTCTTCGATCACTTCGGAGAAAGTCTTGTTTCTTACGGCAACTGTTGGAATACACAGAATTCCAGGTTCGAAAAATTTCAATTCGCTTTTTGCCTCACAAAACGGATTCCCACGCTCTAGCGGCGCTAAATTGATATCAATATTTGACAATAGCTTAAAATATTTACTTCTGGAAGTAAATGGGATGCGGAAGATTCTGTCTTTGAACTCGGAAGAGAGGCGCGGATCAATGTCAAGCGGCCCCGCAAGACAAAGCTGAACTTTTTTATATCGTCTTAACAAGACTATAAGCGCGTCCGTGATGGTGGCAAAATCTTTGTTGTGGCTGTGAGTGCCACTGAAATAGCCAATCCGGATCAATCCGTCCGGTTTTTTTTCCTGTTTTTTCGCCAGAATCGCATCAACCCATTGGAGATCATTTTGCGACAGTTTGTTAGGGACGACATAAACAGTTTTTCGTTTTTCACGAAGTTTTTCCGCTAAAAAGGCGGTGGTAGTGGTGCATACCTTGACATAAGGATCGGCTAATATCTCACCTCCTACTCCATTTTCGTACAGTTTTTTTCCCAGCGCATTCTTTTGCGCATAATAATCCATAAACATTAAGTATTTTTTATCAAAAACCAAATCGTCTGTATCAAAAACTATGGTTTTACGATCTTTTTTAATGGATTCAATCAGATGCTTGACGGTTGACGTATACAAAACACGATGAAAAACGAACACATTAAATTTACGATGGTACCGGGATAAAAAAGGATTGTCCTGTAGGGTTGTGCTGACGCGGAACCCCTGCATTCTTAGCTCTTCAGCCTGGTGATCCGCCCTGTACCGCGCACTGTCGCCGATGCCCCCCGTTATGATCAATATGTCTCCCGGGTGCACGCGGCGAAAGATAGTAAAAAATCCTTTGCATACTCTTTTCCCCCCATGGAAAAGGCCATCATTTCTTATGGCCTGAAATGCCTTTCCGATTTTTATAAGAAATAAATTCAAACTGTTAAGCCTTTGTGCCTAGTAACCATGAAATTGCTGACCACGCGACCGTCGTTGTGGTGCATTCGCGGGCCGTAGGTATTGAATATACGGACAATTTTGATGCGCAATCGGTGCTGGCGATAATAATCAAAGAAAAGGGTTTCCGCGCACCGTTTGCCTTCGTCATAACAGGAGCGCACCCCGATGGGGTTCACGCGTCCCCAGTAGTCTTCTTTCTGGGGATGGACTTCGGGATCGCCGTAGATTTCCGAGGTGGCTGATGTTGCTTTTGCGGCTGGTGAAAAAATTATCAACACAAAGGACTTCATTGTGATTCGCAAGCAATCGTTCGCACAAATGCGAGCCCAGAAATCCGGCCCTGCCGGTGACCAAAATGCGTTTGCCCATAATGCCTCACCATACCATTTGTTCCGGTTAGAAAATTGTATAAAATTATTTTGACTTTGTAAAGATTATTCTTGACATTTCATGCTGAATTTTTTATAGAATTT
>CAYZXZ010000155.1:0-6124 GCA_964481615.1 uncultured Desulfobacteraceae bacterium
AACGCGAACATCAGATCGATATCGGATGAGAAATTGAGTTCTCGGCCTCCCAGTTTGCCGACGCCGATGACCACCAGTTGCTGCGGGTATCCTCTTTTTCCGATGGGATTGCCGTATTGATCGGCCAGCCATCCGTAAAGCATGGACAGGGCGACATCCAGGCTCGCATCGGCGAGATTGGTCAAATCCCGCATGGTTTCAAACAAGTCCGACCATCCATGCAGATCTCTGAATGCGATCCGGACCATTTCCCGTTTCCGTATTCGGCGAAGCACGGCGGCAAGCGCCGGTATGTCGGTGCATGACCGACAATCCATAGAGACCTTGTCCGCGTACTCCGATACCTTGTAGGGCCGCCGCAAATCCCCGCTCGCCAGAAGATCTGTAAATATATCGGGGTGCTGGATGCAAAGCCTGGAGGCAAAATCACTGAACGCAAATACCTTTGTGCAGGCTTCGATCATATCCGGCGCATCAGGCGCACGAAGGTTTTTCCGGGAGCAGGCATCGGCAAAAGCCGCCCATTTTTCTTTTGCGGCGGCCCGGATGTCATCGGGAAAATCGTGTAAAATCCCGACGGCGATCCGGTTGCGCGGGTACGGGAAAGGAGACCCGTAACGGGTGGTTTCAGGTCGGCGGTTCATGGTTTTCACCATCATTTCTGCGACAGGGTGTAGATGGCCAGTTGGCTATTTTTCCAGTAGGTATTGCCTGGGTTTGTAAAAAACGTCTTAAACAGCGCAAGACTTTCAGGCCGCAGCACGTGTGGAACGATCTTGACACGGGCATCGGCGTAAAGCGACGGCAAGTCCGCCAGGCGACACCGGGTGCCGCCGCCCATGACATCCTCGTAGGCATAGACGATCTTTTGAATACCGGCCAGCAGGATCGCACCGAAACACATCAGGCAGGGTTCCATGGTGACATACAGTGCAAGCTCAAGCTCTCCCCGGTCCCGGGAAATGTTTGTTTCCATGAGCCGCCGCAATGCCTTGATTTCAGCGTGATCAAGCTCATTGGGGCGATCCCCGGCGCTTTTTTGACGGAATCCCGAGGCAAGAACATTTTCATGGTCCGCAATCACGCACCCCACGGGAAATTCTCCCGCGGACAACGCGATTTCGGCCTGTTTTAGGGCCTTGGCCATGAAAAATTCATCCTGCATCGCACGCCATTCCTCATTGATTTGAGTGGGGACGTTCCCCCATTTTTGCAATATATTGATGTATGGCAAAAAGGAATACGGGTGTCAATGGCGCAAAATAGATTGCAATACGGGCTTTCAAAGCCGATTGACAACCCATCCCTTTTCAGATATTGGTTAGAATCAAAAAACGGTGGTTTTATATGTTACGGATGATTTTGTTCGCTTCGCAAAATTTCTGTAATGCTTTCAATACTGTTGGATGAATTTCCGTCCGTTGGCCGCGCCGGAAAAACAGCCGATGACAATTCTTTTAATATCCCGCATTCAGGAGGGCCAAATGAAAAAGGAAAGCATATGATCATCGGACTCGACGTCGGCGGCACCCATACGGATGTAGTTCTGGTCGGAGAAGGCGGCCTGGAACGCCATGCCAAGATTCCGACGGACACATCGGCATTGTTTGAAACCGTACTGGCCGGGCTCGAAAAAATCACCGAAAACATCCCAATCGGCAATATCAGCCATGCGGTGCTCAGCACCACACTTACCACCAACGCCATTGTTCAGAACAAGCTGCCGCCCGTGGGCATGATCGTTTCCGGCGGCCCCGGCGTCAATCCCGAAGCGTTCCGCACCAACGACTACTATTATATCACTTCCGGGTCTATCGACCACAGCGGACGCGAAATCCAGCCCGTGGATCCGGACGAGATCGCTGCAATCGCAGGGAAACTCAAAGACCAGGGCATCCGGAATGTCGGCATCGTCGGCAAGTTCTCCACCCGGAATACGGCCCATGAAACCAGGATCGCCGAAATCATCGCGCCTCATTTCGACAAGGTTTTCCCGGGCCATAAGATATCCGGGCATCTGAATTTTCCCCGGCGGATCCATACCACCTTCCTGAATGCATCGGTCTATCCGATGCACAAAACTTTTTTCGAAGCCGTTAAAACCTCCCTGGATCTCAAGGGGATCACCATTCCGATTTACATCCTCAAGGCCGACGGCGGCACCATGGCATTTGCCGCATCCATCGATTTCCCCGGCCAGACCGTCCTTTCCGGGCCGTCCGCCAGCGTCATGGGTTCTCTGGCTTTTGCCCCGGAAAAGGCTGAAACCATCGTCATGGATATCGGCGGTACCACCACGGACATGGCGGTGCTCATCGACCGTGTCCCTCTGCTCTCCCCCCAGGGAATCGAGCTCGGAAAATACAAAACTCTTATCAGGGCTCTTCACAGCTACTCCATTGGTCTGGGAGGAGACAGCGTGGTCCGGCTGAACGGAAACGACATCACTATCGGGCCGGACCGGAACGGGCCGGCCATGGCCTACGGCGGACCGACGCCCACGCCCACTGACGCCTTGTTTGTTCTCGGCAGGGTAACGGGCGGAGACCGGGAAAAGTCGGCAAAGGGGCTCCAGCCCATCGCCGATGCCCTGGGGCTGAGCCTCGAGAAAGCGGCCGAGGCCGTTTTTGACCGGACCTGCCGGCAGATCATTGCCGCAGCCCGCCACATGATCGAAGAGATCAACCGAAAGCCGGTCTATACCATCAAGGAACTCCTGAAAGGCCACCAGGTGAAACCGATGAATATCCTGGTTCTGGGCGGACCGGCCCGCCATTTTGTGGACCGGCTGGCGGAAATCTCCGGCCTGCCGGCGGCTACCGTTCCTGCCTGGTCTTTGGCCAACGCCATCGGCACGGCCCTTTCCCTGGCCACCTGCGAAGTCAGCCTGTTCGCCGACACCCAGAAGGGCCTTCTCATGGCGCCCGAAGAATCCTTCAGCCTGCCCGTCAAGGTCAATTTCTCCCGCCAGGAAGCAATGCAGATCGGATACCAGCTGATCCGGCAGAAAGCCCATAAAATCGGAGCGGACATGGATTCCCTTGAAATGGATGTCCTGGAGGAACTGGAATTCAACATGGTCCGGGGATTCCGGCTGACCGGAAAAAACATCCGGATCAAACTGCAGGTCAAACCGGGCCTGATCCGCAATTATAAAACCATTACGGATAAAATCGCCGCCAATGCGGCAATATAAAAAAACGCGGGAGACGCCCATGCTTCAGGCAACATATAAAACCGGTCTCGTCTTTTTTCCGGCCTTTGACTGGGCCATCAGCGAAACCCACCCGGAACGCGAAGAACGCCTGCTCTATACCCAGGACCAGGTTTTTGAGGAGGGGCTCTTCGATATCGACGGGATCACCGAATACAAGCCGGATCTGGCTGATATCCGGGATGTGCGCCGGGTCCATTTCTGCGTGCCGGATGAAGAACGCATCATGACCGAATCCCATTTCATCAGTGCGGGCGGCGCCATAACCATGGCCCGGGCGTTGATGGAAAAACAGATCGAGCGGGGATTCGCCCTTGTGCGGCCGCCGGGGCATCACGCCATGCGCGTGGTCCATGGCAACCGGGGGTTCTGCAACGTCAACAACGAAGCCGTCATGGTGGAATTTCTCCGCCAGACATACGGCATCGATCGCGTGGCCATCATCGATACCGACTGCCATCACGGTGACGGCACCCAGGACATCTACTGGCACGACCCGGACACCCTGTTCATCTCCATGCATCAAGACGGCCGGACCCTGTATCCCGGATCCGGTTTCACCGACGAACTTGGCGGCCCCAACGCCGCCGGAACCACCCTGAACATTCCGCTGCCGCCGTATACGTCCGAGGAAGGATTTCTGTTTGTCATCCGAGAAGTGGTGCTCCCGATTCTCGATGAATTCAAGCCGGACCTGATCATCAATTCGGCCGGCCAAGATAACCATTTCACCGATCCCATCACCAACATGCATTTTTCCGCCCAGGGATATGCGGACCTGACCCAGATCTTAAAACCCGATATCGCCGTACTTGAGGGCGGGTATTCCATTGAAGGCGCCCTTCCGTACATCAATCTCGGCATCATCCTTGCCATGGCAGGAATTGATTACAGCCATGTCAGAGAACCCGGATACGACCTTGAAAAGCTCCGACAGTCCCCGCAGATCACCCGGATCATCGAAGAAACGGGCAAAACCGTACTCCAGAACTGGCGGCAGCGGGAGACCATCCAAAAACACATGAAGGGCGGCAACAAGTTCGCCGAACGTCGCCGAAGCGTTTTTTACGATACCGACGGTCTGCACGAGACCCAGGCGGAAACCCTGCGCATCTGCGAAGACTGCGGCGGCGCGCTGAAAATCGCCTCCCGGTGCGATTCCGGTTTTCAGGCCATGGCTGTCCACATCCCTAGGAAGGCCTGCAAAAATTGCAAGGAACTCGGCTTTACGTGGTATGAATCCGCGGATGCGCGCAGTTATGATTTTATCTTTCTGCAGAACCGGATGGATGACACCTACTTGGAGCGGAAGCGGCGATAAGCGGTATCGTCCATGACGACATTCCGGCAGTCGCAAATCGCGAAAAACCTGCAACTCAGGGCATCGATCATCCGGGCTGTTCGGGATTTCTTTGACCAAAGAGAGTTTCTCGAAGTCGACACGCCCCTGCGCATCCCCGCTCCCGCCGCCGAACCACACATCCATGCCTGTCCGGCAGACGACTGGTATCTCCAGACATCGCCGGAACTCTGCATGAAACGACTGCTGGCCGCCGGATATCCACGGATTTTCCAGATCTGCAAATGCTTTCGCCAAAAAGAGCGGGGCCGTCGGCATCTGGAAGAATTTACCATGCTGGAATGGTATGAAACCGGCATCACATACAATGAACTGATGGCCCGTACCGAAGCCCTGATCGATTTTGTCCGTCGGCGGACAGGCCTGCCCGATATGATCCAATACCAGGGTCACACGATAACCCTGACCCCGCCCTGGCCGAAAATGGCCGTTGCGGACGCTTTTGAACAATACGGGTCCATGGATATGAATGCCGCGCTGGCTGCGGACCGATTTGAGGAAGTCCTTGCCTTTGACATCGAACCGTTCCTCGGCATCGACCGGCCGGTGCTTCTCCACGACTACCCGGCGGCCTTCAACACCCTTGCGGCCCTGATCCCCGGACGGCCCGACCTTTCCCAGCGGTTCGAGCTCTATATCGGCGGCGTGGAAATCTGCAACGGGTTTACGGAGCTGACCGATGCGGCCGAACAGCGGCGGCGCTTTGTTCAGGAGCGCGACATCCGGGAAAGAACCGGCCAGACTGCCTACCCACTGCCCGAGCGGTTTCTCCTGGATCTTGCATTCATGCCCCCGGCCGCGGGCAATGCGCTTGGCATCGACCGTCTGGTCATGATCCTTGTCGATACGGCCGCAATCGACGACGTGACGGCGTTCACACCCGAGGAATTATGACTTTGCCAGAAATTGGGAAATTGAGTGTAAAAAATCAAACGGTGATTTAGTCTGGATAAACATCAATTCCGTTAAATCCGTTGATAAAGACGGCAGTATTTTTATCAACGGTATCCTGACGGATGTGACGGATCGCAAATTCGCTGCAGCGGAATTGAAAAAATTTAAAACAATTTCCGACCAGGCAAATTACGGCACGGCAATCGTGGATCTTGACGGAAATTTTATCTATATAAATGAAATGTTTGCGATTATGCACGGATTTCATCCGGATGAGCTGGCACGGAAAAATCTTAAAATTTTTCACACTGAAAATCAAATGGGTGACGTCAAAAGGCTGAATGAAAAACTGGTAAATGAAGGCGGCTATTCGGCACAGGAAGTCTGGCATGTGAGAAAAGATGACGACCGCCCATATCTCAGCGATACCACCTTTTTCCGTTGTTCGAGTAATCTCAAAATCTGCAAAACCTATATACTTATTATTTACTAATACTTTGTATTCATACTGTTTTCTATTTACATGGCCGGACAGTTCAGCGATTTAGAGTGCAAATCCATTGAGCCGATCGCCCTGGCGGTCAAAGACGGCAACGTTCGTGCGATGCCCCATGGGACGACAACAAAATTGGTATCAAATATCGCAGTATGGAAAA
>CAYZXZ010000156.1:0-6103 GCA_964481615.1 uncultured Desulfobacteraceae bacterium
TAATAAAATCATCTACTTATGATAAAAATCGGCTCTGGACTGTCCAACTTCTGTTTAACGGCACATGCTGCTGGCGGGGAGTTTTGTGCAAAATTCAGGTAACAAAAAACAAGTCCATTCAATCGTGGCATGGCCATGGATTATAAATTCACTATTGAATTAGAAATGGAATAAGGCATAATCGGCGCGTTGATCATATTCTTCGATGATCCGGTGGGCGGGTCCGGCAAGGCTGGTACAAAAAATCCGATAGGTATATTGATCGTCTTCGAACAGAAGCCATTGTCGCGGCTGACCCGAACCGGTTAAAAACTCCCCGTCGGCTCGGATCAGCACTTCTTGAACACACCCGGGCAGTTGATGGCGAATGTCGGCGATAAATACCGCAGCCTCCTTCCCATCCACGGTGGGCCCCCGGCGCAGCCTGCCCAAAAGATACTCATGGGTCTCTTCGATAAAAGCCAATATGGGCCGCAGACCCTCTTTGCCCCGATGGGCCGGATTGTGCCCCTTCCGTACATCGGCTTTAACCGTGGTAATGCCAGATCCGGTTAAAGCCGATGTTTAGAAGCATCAGAATGCCCACCACCATCCGATAGTGCCCCAGCTTGGGTTTCCGCAGAGGCGGCCGAAACGCAAATTCAAAAATTTCCTTAAAAGCAACCAAGTCCAAAAATTTGATCAACGCCAATGGGCGGGAATTCTGCCATTTTATTTTTGAGCGAACCCTTAGCTTCTCAGTCCCTCGATTCGAACCGCACAGACCTTCGTTGCCGGTGTTTTTGCCACTGGGTCAAGTTCGCTGCAGGTCAGGACATTGGTGGGGGTTTCGGCAAAGTGAAACGTCATCGACACTGTCCCCGGAGGACATTGGTCCGTTATCAATGCTTTTGCCTTAACCTCGCCCCGGCGAGATACAACTTTCACGATTTCACCGTCTGCTATTCCCAGGTGGGCGGCATCCTTCGGGTGAACTTTCAGCAACTCCTCACTTTCAAGAACATTCAGACCATAGACCCTGCGCGTCATGGTGCCGTGGAAATGATACAGGCTGCGGTCGGTGGTGAGCAGTTGCGGGAATTGTTCGTCCGGCTCCTCGGCGGATTTCCGATAGGCCAAGGGTGTGAACCGGGCTTTGCCGCTTGCAGTGCCGAACTTTTCGGTATGCAGAATCGGGGTTCCCGGATGATCTTTCGACAAGCAGGGCCACTGCACCCCGCCGCGCTCCAGGCGTTCATAGGAGATGCCCTGGTAAGCCGGTAACAGCGAAGTGATTTCTTCCATCACCTTTTCGGGGTGAGAAAAATCAAACCCCTGGCCTTTCATCCGCTTAGCAATTTCGCAGGTGATCCACCAATCCGGCTTGGTTTCGCCGACCGGTTCGATGGCCTTGCGCACCCGTTGCACCCGGCGTTCGGTGTTGGTGAAGGTGCCGTCCTTTTCGGCAAAACTGGTGGCCGGGAGCACCACGTGCGCCAGCTCCGCGGTTTCCGTCAGGAAAATATCCTGCACCACAAGGAAGTCGGCCTTTTTCATCGCCTCGGTGGCATGGCTGGCGTTGGCTTCGCTCAAAACCGGATTCTCACCCACGAGATAGAGGGCCTTGATCTGCCCCGAATGGACGGCGTCGAAGATTTCGGTGTGCGTCAAACCAGCAGAACCGTTTAGTTCACAACCCCAGGCAGACTCGAATTTAGCCTTGATCTCCGGAGTCGACACCGACTGGTATCCCGGATAGACACTGGGCAGGCAGCCCATGTCGCAGGCGCCCTGCACGTTGCTCTG
This sequence comes from uncultured Desulfobacteraceae bacterium, assembly GCA_964481615.1. Taxonomy (GTDB): domain Bacteria; phylum Desulfobacterota; class Desulfobacteria; order Desulfobacterales; family Desulfosalsimonadaceae; genus SURF-33. Next base: position 1,786 of record CAYZXZ010000156.1, read on the forward strand.
GCCCCGCAAAGGATTGACGCCGGCGGAGGGCTTGCCCAGATTGCCGGTGAGCATAGCCAGATTGGCGATGGCCCACACGTTGTCGGTGCCCTGAACATGCTGGGTGACGCCCATGCAGTAAATGATGGAGGCCGGGTTTTCCTTGGCGTAGATCCGGGCGGCGGCGGCAATTTTGTCCCGTGAAACGCCAGTGATTTTTTCTACGGTGCCAAGATCGAAGTCGGCCAGGGACTTTACGAAGGCATCGAGATTTTCGCACCGGCTTTCGACAAATGCTTTGTCGTATAAGCCTTCCTCATAAATCACCCGCGCCATTCCCATCAGCAAGGACACGTCGGTGCCGGCCCTGTGCTGGAGAAATACGTCGGCAAACCGGCACAGTTCGATCTCTTTTGGATTGGCGACGACGAGCTTGGCGCCTTTTCGCACGGCGTCTTTGACCGGCAGCGCCACGATGGGATGGGCTGCGGTGGTGTTGGTGCCGATGGCAAAAATGGCGGCCGCATTTCCCAACTCGCCGATTGAGTTGGTCATGGCTCCACTGCCGAATACGGTGGCCAGACCGGCCACGGTGGGGGCATGTCAGAGCCGGGCGCAGTGATCAATGTTGTTCGTGCCCATGACGGTCCGCGTAAACTTTTGCACCAGGTAGTTCTCTTCGTTGGTGCACTTGGCGGAAGCGATGGTGGCAAAACGGCCCCGGTGTTGGGAGAACTTTTCAGCCACCAGATCCAAGGCCTCATCCCATCCGGTCTCCACCAGTTCGCCGTTGCGCCGCACCAGCGGCTTTTTCAGGCGGTCGGGGCTGTTGACGAATCGGAAGCCGAAACGACCCTTGACGCAAAGCCGGCCCTTATTGGCCGCGCTGCCAAGGTCACCCTTGATGCTGACGATCTGGTTGTCGCGCACTCCCAATTGCATGCCGCAGCCGCAACCGCAGAAGGAGCAAACGGTCTTGACCTGGTGGGTCGGTTTCAGCGCATCTTTTTCGGTCAGTGCGCCCACCGGGCATCTGATGATGCACTCGCCGCACGATTCGCAGGTGGATTCGATCCTGGGCTTGTTGCCGAACCCGGTGATCTTGGTCCCCAGCCCCCGATAGGCAAAATCAATGGCCTGGATATTTTGCAGCTCATCGCAGGTGCGCACGCAAATGCCGCACAGCACACACCGGTTGGGGTCGAAGTCGAAAAAGGGATTGGAATCGTCGATGGGCAGTTTTTCAGGTCGGGGCTTCATGCGCATGAGCCGGTCTTTGTTGAGGCCGACATGATCCACCACGCGCTGCAAGGCGCATTTGGTGTTCTGTGCGCAGCCTAGGCAGTCCGCATCATGATCGGCCACCAGCAACTCAACGGCAACTTGCCTGATTTGGCTGATTTCCGGCGTTTCGGTTCGAACAACCATGCCGTCCGCAACCGCCGTTTTGCAGGCGATCACGTTCTTTTTCCACTTGCCGTCGAGTTCCACCAGACAGAGCCGACAGGCGCCGACCGGCTTCAGTTCACGATGGTGGCACAGGTGGGGGATGTAAATGCCCTTCCTGAGCGCCGCCTCTAAGATGGTCATGCCTTTTTCGGCCATCACCGACTGGCCGTTGATTGTCAACTCGAGTTTCTCAGCCACTAGTTACCTCCTTGATCTAAACGGCCCGGGACACATTCCACCGCGCGATATTTTTTCGGACATTTTTCCATACATACGCCGCATCGGATACATTTTGACTGGTCCAGCACATGCAGCTGTTTCTTTTCGCCGGTGATGGCCTCCACAGGGCAGGCCTTGGCGCAGATCGTACAGCCTTTGCAATTTTCATCGATGATCCGGTACGAGATCAGCTCTTTGCATACCAGGGCCGGACAGCATTTATCGTTGATATGCGCTTCATATTCTTCCCGGAAATAATTGATGGTGGTCAATACGGGGTTTGCAGCGCTCTGTCCCAGCCCGCAAAGCGAACCGGAGTTCACCGCCTGGCCAATTTCAAGGAGCATGTCGATATCTTCTGGGCGGCCTTCGCCCTTGACGATATCTTCCAGGATGTTCAGCATCTGCTTGGTGCCGAGCTTGCAGAGTGTGCATTGGCCGCAGGATTCTTTTTGAGTGAAATCCAGGAAGTAGCGCGCAACCTCCACCATGCAAGTGGTTTCATCCAGCACCACCATGCCGCCCGAACCCATCATGGACCCGGCCGCAATCAGCGAATCGTAGTCCACCGGCGTATCCAGGAACTCCGCCGGCAGGCAGCCTCCGGACGGTCCGCCGGTTTGGACGGCCTTGAACGCTTTGCCATCTGGGATTCCGCCGCCGATGTCATAGATGATTTCGCGAATGGTGGCCCCCATGGGGACTTCGATCAATCCGCAATTGTTCACCATGCCGGTCAGGGCAAAGACCGCCGTGCCCTTGCTGTTCTCGGTGCCGATGCCTGCAAACCATTCCCCGCCGCGGGTGATGATCTGGGGCACATAGGCGAAGGTCTTGACGTTGTTCAGTAAGGTGGGTTTATCGAAAAGCCCGACTTCGGTTGTGCGCGGTCTCGGGGAGGCCTTGGGCATGCCCCTTTTCCCTTCGATGGACAGGGTCAGGGCGGTGGACTCGCCGCAGACAAACGCGCCGGCGCCTTGGAAGATCTTGATATCGAAGCTGAATTTGCTGTCCATAATATGATCGCCCAGAAATCCCATATTTCTTGCCTGTTGGATGGCGCCCTGCAGGCGTTCGACGGCCAGGGGGTATTCGGCGCGCACATAGATGTAACCTTCCTGAGCCCCGATGGTGTAACCGGCGATAATCATGCCCTCCAGAACAGCATGGGGTTCGCCTTCCAACACGGAGCGGTCCATAAAGGCGCCCGGATCGCCTTCGTCCGCATTGCACACGACATATTTTTGCTTCTCATCGGCATTCAGGGCCGCCGCCCACTTTCGGCCGGTGGGGAACCCGCCGCCGCCTCTTCCGCGGAGGCCCGAGGATGTAACCTTCTCAACCACCTCAGCCGGCGTCATGGAGAGAGCCATATTCAGGCCGTTATAGCCGCCATTGGCAATATAGTGGTTTGCATTGGCAGGATCGGTAAACCCGAAATTACGAAATAGTACCCTTTTCTGGGACTTGAAATAAGGGACATCCCAGAGCAAAGAAATGGCGCCGTTCCCTTTATTCCCAACATAGCCCAACGCATGCTCGCGCAAGGGGTCCTCGCCGATGATAGCTTTTTCGACCAGGTCCTTCGCCAGCTTGCTGGAAACGTTTTTGTAGAAGATATTAGGACCGCCTGGTTTTCTGATACTGACGAGCGGTTCTGCCCAACACGGACCAAGGCAGCCCACCTCGATGATATTCGAGTCGACCCCTCTTTTTTCGAACTCATCTTGGAATAATTTTTTGACCTCTAATGCTCCGGCGGACCGGCCGCAAGTAGCAGCACCAATATAAATCGTGGGCTTGTCGCTTTGCTGCAATTGCTTCCACTCATCTTCCGCCCGTTTTTTGATTTCATTAAATTGCATCAGTTGTCTCCCTGGTAAAAAGCCCCGCCACCTTTTGGGGCGTCAGTTTGGCCTCCACGCGATCATTTATCATCACGCACGGGGCTAGTGCACAACAGCCGATACAAGCAGCCGTGCTCAATGTATACTCCAAATCTTCGGCGGTTTCCCCTTCCTTGATATTTAGTCTCTGTTCAATTTCTTCAAGCACTCTGGTAGCTCCACGCACATGGCAGGCCGTGCCCCGGCATACAACCACGCGGTTTCTACCCTGGGGGGTGAATCGGAACTGCTCGTAAAAGGTCGCCACTGCATAGACCCGGCTTTCCGGCAGGCCGACATATTTAGCAACCTTGCGCATCTCCGGCTCCGGAAGGTAGCCGAATGCTTTCTGAGCTTCCTGCAAAATGGGAATCAACTCGTCGTCTTTTCCTTCGAAGCATGCTAAAATTCCCTCTAAACTTTCGCCCATTTTTCGTCTCCTTGCTTTACCATTTCTCCTGCTCAAGTCTACATTTAATCCAAGTCATGTGGGAACTGTCGAGTTTCCCGACATGATTTTCGATCCAACGCACATCCCCACTTGAAAGGGCGGCTTTTTCCTCCGAAGTCAAATCATAACTTTCCAAGGCCCGAGAGGCATCATCTGCAAGCTGAGCCAGAAAAACATAATCATCCGCAGCCTTTCTCAAGACTTTCAGTATCGTCTCTCTGCTCATTACTCTGCTCCTTTAAAGTTTAGTGACCCATGCTCTATGTCGGGATAATTAGATAGTGTTTGAACGGAAAAAATTATAATCAATAATAACTGATTGTTATAAATTTAG
>CAYZXZ010000157.1:0-3738 GCA_964481615.1 uncultured Desulfobacteraceae bacterium
GTCAGATGAAGAACTCAGGACCGTGTTTAAAAAATTCAAGGCACTGGCTGACAGGAAAAAGAACGTGACGGACGAGGACCTGGAAGCCCTGGTCACCCAGGAAGTGCTGCGCACCAGCGATATCTACGCACTGGCCTACCTCCAGGTAACAAGCGGCACCACTGTGTTGCCCATTGCAACGGTCAAGCTGCACATCAACGGCGTTGAACATGTGGGCACAGGCGGCGGCAACGGCCCCATTGACGCGGCATACAACGCCATCGCCAAGCTCACGGGGACCAAATCCAAATTAATGCGGTTCACCATCAGCGCGCTCACTGGCGGTACCGACGCTCAGGGCGAGGTGACGGTGCGCCTTAAGGAGGACAATATGGTGGCTCTTGGGAAGGGCGCGGACCCTGATATCATCACGGCCTCGGCCCTGGCCTACATCAACGGCCTCAACCGCCTGGAATACCTGCGGCAGAACCCGGCCACGACAACGGATGTCTTATAGAAAAGAAAAGGCGGATAAAAAGACGATCGGCCGTCGAGACACACCAAAAAAGGGGGCGAAGAAACTCGCCCCCTTTTCTTTTTGAACCGTCCGGTTAAATGATTATCCTCACCGTAGAAACCGGCGGGGCATGACCCGGGTTATTGCGAAGCAATCGCGGTTGAATTCAGATTACGATTTTTACCGCTATTACCTGGATACCTCTGCGTTAATGACGGACCAGAGGTCAAGTATTCTCCGGGTCTCGGCATCCATATTAAATGATTTCCCCTGCTGCAGGGCGATCTGCTCGGATGTTTTGATGGCATTTACCAGCAGCGCTGCCACCAGCGCATTGTTGGCAGCGGACGGCGGCATTGACGCAACGGAAACCGGAGCAGCCACTTTGGCCGGAGCCGGAACGGGTTTCGAAGCCGCGGGCACGGGAGGGGCTGCGGCAAGCTTTTTCGCTTCGGCTTCCGCCTTTGCTTTTTCTTCGGCCTCCGCCTTTGCTTTTTCTTCGGCCTCCGCCTTGGCCTTTGACTTGGCATCGATTGCCGCTGCTATCCTGTCCTTTTCCAGCTTGACCTTAGCCAGCCACTGGCCCTGGACGTCAAGGGCTTCTCTGCTGACATCTCCGGCGATCATGGATGCTTTGAGACCCGTGTCCGCTGGAGACGGCTCATTGAGCCAGATGCCGAAAAAGGCCTGTTTCCAATCAATGCCTTCAATGGTGCCTATAAAACTGCCGTTCTTGTAAATTTTCATGCCTTCGGCCGGCACATAGGAAAATTCGACAATACTGCCCACTGGAAACGTCTCCTCCGGAAAAAACTCTTGGAAAGTCTCAAAACGCATCCGGATCATTTCAAAGTCCCCGCCGATGGCATCAAGCGAATTTCGGATCGCCTTTCGTAAAGCATTCATCATCGTATTACGGCCTGTATCACTGATGATATGCAGGCGGACGGACATGGTTTCGTTTGCCATCATGATTTTGTTCGCATCCGTCTCCGCGGACTTTAAATAAAGACCGCCGACATACATTTTTAAGACATACACCACCACACGGACGCCGGCCCCGTTTAAAACGAGAATCTCGTCGCCGACCTGAAGGGTCTCGGGCATATCCACGCCTTCCACCACCCTGGCCGACGCTGCCGACACCGCCATCAATACGATCATCAGGGCAATACATGCTTTTTTTAACATAACCGACTCCTTTTTTTGAATTAATTGACGTTTAAAGAATCAAACATCGTTTCTTTACAGAATAAATCCATACCATTGTTTTGTAAATTTTTACAGTTTTTTTGTTACGGCTTCATAAAAAAAGAAACCGGACCGTACACGCTGATCCGCCGCGGAAAAAGTCACATCAACGGCCTCTATGGTCTATGGCCGATGCCGGTCGCCTCAGACCCTGAGAGAGCCGATCAATTCCCGGATATCACTTATCCCATGTGCGTCAAGGTATTGCCCGATACCGTCGATAATCTCCATGGTGACCCGTGGATTGACGAAATTGGCGGTGCCCACCTGGATGGCGGCTGCGCCGGCGATCAAAAATTCGAGTGCATCGGCCGCACACATGATCCCGCCGATGCCGACTACCGGAATCCGGACGGCCCTGGCCACCTGCCAGACCATGCGAACGGCCACGGGACGAATGGCCGGCCCGGAAAGGCCGCCGGTGATATTGGCCAGCTTCGGAACCCGTTTTTCAATATCGATGACCATCCCGGTGATGGTATTGATCAATGACACGGCATCGGCTCCGGCATCTTCGACGCTTCTGGCGATCGCCGCCACATCGGTTACATTGGGCGAGAGCTTGACCATGACCGGCTTGGATGTCCTGCCCTTCACGGCCCGGACCACGGACGCGGCCATTTCCAGATCAACGCCGAAGGATAGACCGCCGGCCGAAACATTTGGACAGGAGATATTGACCTCCACGCCGGCGACTTTTTTGACATTATCCAGGCGGGCCGCAATTTGAGCATATTCATCCATTGTCTTGCCGTAGATGTTGGCAAACACCGGAGTGGAAACCGATGCCAGAAGCGGCAGTTTTTCACGGATGAACGCCTCAACCCCGACGTTTTCAAGCCCGATGGCATTAAGCATGCCGCAGGGAGTCTCAATGATTCTTGGCGGCGGATTTCCCGGGACGGGACGGATGGACAAGCCCTTGACGATGATCCCGCCCAAGCGGTTGAGATCTACCAGAGACGCGAATTCCGTACCGAACCCGAAGGTACCGGATGCCGTCATCACGGGGTTTTTGAGGACTATCCCTCCGATATCAACGCTGAGATTGAGTTCCGGCATCTCTCTTTATTCAACCTTTCCGGAAAAAATCGATGGAAAAACCGCTTGACGAAACCGCCGCACGGCTATAATTGAAAAAATTTGGTTGCTATCATAGAGCATAAATCATAAACCGTCAAACGCTAAAACAACACTGCCAACACGATGCCGGAACAATTCAGCGATTCGCTCCGTATCTGCCTGCTGGGCTACCGTAGCAATCCCCACTGCGGAGGCCAGGGGGTCTATATCCGGAACCTGAGCCGGGCACTGCACGCCCTCGGACACCGGGTTGACGTGGTGTCGGGTCCTGAATACCCCATCCTGGATCCTGGAGTCCGCCTGATCAAAATACCGGGAATGGATCTCTATAATCCCGGGAATCTGTTCCGCATGCCGACCATGGCCGAACTCGGCGACTGGGCAAATTTTGTCGAGTGGTTCGGCATCGCCACCATGGGTTTTTCCGAACCATTGGCCTTCGGCATGCGGGCCAGGGCTTTTTTGAAAAACCAAGGCCGCCGATACGATATGGTGCATGACAACCAGAGCCTTGCTTACGGCCTGTGGTCCATCAAGCGCCGCATCCCCACGGTGGCCACCATTCATCATCCGATTACGGTGGACCGCGCCCTCGACATTAAGGCCGAAACCCATCTGTGGCGAAAATTCAAACAGTTGCGATGGTACTCCTTTATCAGCATGCAGAAACGGGTGGCCCGGACACTGCCATACCTCATTACGGTTTCCCAATGCGCCCGCAAAGACATCAGCAGGGATTTTAAAATTCCCCAAAACCGTTTTAGCATCATCCCCAACGGCATCAACACGGAGCTATTTTATCCCATGCCGGAAATCGAGAGGGAAAAAAACCGGATCATCGTCACCAACAGCGCGGACACGCCCCTCAAAGGGCTTTATTTCCTGCTCCAGGCCGTGGCGGAAATCTC
>CAYZXZ010000157.1:3748-6033 GCA_964481615.1 uncultured Desulfobacteraceae bacterium
AACGCGATATCCGACTAATCGTAGTGGGCGCTCCCAAGAAAAACGGGCAGGTGGCCCGGTTGATCCGGACATTAGACATCGGCCGCCGTGTTACGTTCACCGGCCGGATCTCCAGCGATGCCTTTGTTCGGGAATACGCCAGGGCAACGGTGGCGGTGATTCCATCGGTATACGAGGGATTCGGCCTGCCCGCCGGAGAGGCAATGGCATGCGGGATTCCGGTCATCAGCACCACTGGCGGAGCTCTGCCGGAAGTCGTTGGAGACGCCGGCATCCTGGTCCCGCCGGCAAACGCGGACGCGTTGACCCGGGCCATCATCGATATCATGGATCACCCGGACCTGGCCCGGCGGCTGGGAGCCGCGGGGCATCAGCGGGTCCAGCAACACCTGACATGGAACGCCGCTGCCCGGAAAACCGTGGAGGTCTATCGAAAGGCTATCAATGATCACCGTTGATTTCAACCGACTCAACATTCGACCGGGTCACCGGGTCCTCGACATCGGTTGCGGGGAAGGCCGGCATGCCGGAGGCCTTTCCCGAATGAAGAACATCTTCATTGTGGCCGCCGATCTGAATCCGGACAATCTCGTCAAGACAAAGAGCCGGCTCGAACTGATCAGGGAACTAGGAGAAAACGGCGGCAGCGCGTGGGCTCTGACGGCCGCCGATATTACGGCCCTTCCCTTTGCCGACAACAGTTTTGACCAAGTCATCTGTTCCGAGGTGCTGGAACATATCCCGGATGAAGCCGCGGCCGCCGCCGAACTGCTCCGCATCTTAAAACCCGGCGGCAATCTCATCGTCAGCGTGCCCCGGTTTTTTCCCGAAAAAATCTGCTGGATGCTTTCTGAATCCTACGCGTCGGAAAAAGGCGGGCATATCCGGATATACACAAAAAACCGTATCCTGTCGCTCTTTAACGTCCCGGAACTGGCGGCGTGGGCCTCCCATTTCGCCCACAGCCTACACACGCCTTACTGGTGGCTCAAGTGTCTGGTGGGACCGGACCGGACCGATTCGGCCGCAGTCAATCTCTACCACCGGTTTCTGACCTGGGATATCATGAAAAAACCCCGGATCACCCGGACACTGGACCGACTGCTCAATCCGTTTCTCGGAAAAAGCCTCGTGGTATACTTCAGGAAAGCAATATGACCTAAACGGCCTCGGGTTATGCCAGGATCTTTTTTGCAGGAATCTCTTCGGGTCGCCGCCGCCGGAGCACGCCCAGGGTCTTTGTGCGGGGAAGTTCAAAAAACAGGTCGGATGACAAGGCCATCCGATAGATATTGTACGGCGCCTGCCCCCCTTCATCGGGTTTCTCAAAAATATCGTGGATCACCAGAAAACCGTCCGGTATGACGTGCCCGGCCCAGGCGCTGTAATCGGCATAGACCGCGGCCGCGGAATGCCCGCCGTCGATAAAAACCAGGCCAAGAGGAGTGTGCCAGTGTCGGGCAGCAAGGGTCGACGGGGCCACGATGGGCACCACGGTATCCATAAGCCCGGCGCGGACAAGAGTCTGGCGAAACAGGGGGAAAGTGTCGATCCGGTTGAACCGGTAATCATAGGTCGCGGGATCAAAATACCCTTCGCCAGGTTGCTGCTCCTCGGAGCCGGCATGGTGATCCACGGCAAACAAAACCGTGTTTTGCTCTCGACAAGCGGTGCCGAGGTAAAGGGTCGATTTTCCGCAGTAGCTGCCGATTTCAAGGCACGGTCCCTTGCGACCCGCATCCAGGGCAACTTCATAAAGCCGGAGGCCTTCATCCGGGTCCAGAAAACCACGGGTTTCTGCAATCAATATCGGATCGATATTCATGACATGTCCTCATAGCCGCGGGCCAGCACTTCACGCGGCTTGACGCCGTCGGACGGGCCGACCACGCCTTCCTCCTCCATCATTTCGACGATACGGGCGGCCCGGTTATAACCGATGCGCAGGTGGCGCTGGATCATGGAAATAGAAGCCTGGCCGGTACGGGTCACCAGGGCCACGGCCTCGTCGTACCGGTCGTCATATTCCTTGTCGCCGTCGCCGTCCTTGCCGTTTTCCGGCGTCTTGAGAATTTCATGATTATATTCCGGAGGTTTCTGGGTCTTTAAAAATTCCACAACCGATGTCAGTTCTTCTTCGGAAATATAGGATCCATGTATCCGCTGGAGTTTGGCCGTTCCAGGCGGCAGGAACAGCATGTCGCCGTTGCCCAGCAGGGCCTCGGCACCGTTTGCGTCAATAATCGTCCGGGAATCAGTTTTTGATGAAACCTGGAAAGAAAGAC
>CAYZXZ010000158.1:0-6020 GCA_964481615.1 uncultured Desulfobacteraceae bacterium
CGCCTTTTACCTGGCCCTGGACGGATATCGGCCTACGATATTTGAAGCCGGTTCCGAGCCGGGCGGCATGATGGTCTGGGGCATTCCCGACTACCGTCTCCCCCGGGACATTCTCAACAAAGACATCGATTATATTCAGCGGCTGGGCGTTGAAATAAAGACCAATACGCCCATCGGGCCGGAACTTTCCATCGACGACCTGTTTGCCCAGGGATTTTCAGCGGTTTTCCTGGGGATCGGCGCTCAAAACAGTATGAAACTGGGCATCGAAGGGGAGGATTTGCCGGGGGTTGCCCACGGCGTGACCTATCTGCGGGAACTCAACGAAGGCAGGGAAGTTTCCCTGGGTGACCGCGTGGCCGTCATCGGCGGCGGGAATGTGGCCATCGACGTGGTCCGCAGCGCGATTCGCAAAGGCTCGAAGGAAGTTTTTATCGTGTATCGCCGCAGCCGCGAGGAGATGCCCGCCTTAGACGAGGAAATCCTCGAAGCCGAGGAAGAGGGCATCACGATTCATTACCTGGTCGCGCCGACGCGGGTTATCGGAAGCAACGGCAGGGTCAGCGGGCTCGAATGCATCCGTATGGAACTGGGTGAACCCGACGAAAGCGGCCGGCGCAGACCGACTCCCATCGCCGGCTCCGAGTTCATCCTGGAAGTCGACTCGGTGGTTCCCGCCATCGGGCAATCCGTCGATCTGTCGCTTTTATCCGAAGGGAAAAAGTGGGGGATTACCAGGTGGGGCAGCCTTGATATTGATCCGATCACTTTTGCCGCCGGAGTGCCGGGGATTTTCGCCGGCGGGGACATGGTGACCGGACCGGCAACCGTGGTTGAAGCCATCGGCGCGGGGAGGGAAGCGGCGATCTCCATCGCCCGTTATCTGCAGGGCGTCGACCTTCATGAGGGGCGCGAACGGCGGCTGCCGGTCGTGGATCTGACGCCCGAAGGAGAGCGGATAAATCCCCGCCGCCACCCGGCAAAGGCTCCGGTTGACCAGCGGGTTGCCGACTTCCGGGAGGTGCAATACGGTTTCACCGAGGAAGATGCCCGGGCCGAGGCCGCGCGATGCCTGGATTGCGGAGTCTGCAGCGAGTGCCTACAGTGCGTGGATGCCTGCCTGGCCAAGGCGATCAGTCACGATATGGAAGAAGAAATCATCAGCATTGATGTCGGCTCTATTGTGCTGGCGCCGGGATGCGATCTGACCGATCCGCTTCTGCGGACGGAATACGGATATGCCGATTACCCCAATGTCGTCACCGCCATTGAATTCGAAAGGATTTTGTCCGCATCCGGTCCCTATCAGGGGCATATCCTGCGGCCTTCTGATGAAACCGAGCCGAAACGGATCGCCTGGATTCAATGTGTCGGTTCAAGGGGCATCAATAAGGGGGATCACGAATATTGTTCCGGGGTCTGCTGCATGTATGCCAATAAACAGGCTGTCATTGCCAAGGAACACTGCGAATATGACCTGGATGCGACCATTTTCTTCATGGATATGCGGACCCACGGCAAGGAGTTCGACAAATATAATACCCGGGCCCAGGAACAAGGCGTCCGTTTTATCAGATCGCGGATCCACTCCGTCTTCACCCTGCCGGACGACACATTGCGAATCGTGTACGCCACCGAGGGGGGATCCACGGCGGAAGAGGTATTCGACATGGTGGTGCTTTCGGTGGGCCTGGCCCCCGATGATGACGTCAAAGTGCTGGCGGAAACCATGGGCATTGACTTAAACCGTCACGGATTTGCCGCAACGCGCAACCTGTTGCCGGTAAATACGTCCCGTGAGGGTGTTTATGTCTGCGGAACGTTTCAGGAGCCCAAGGACATACCGGTATCGGTCATGGAAGCCTCGGCCGCGGCCGCAACCGCGTCAGTGAAGCTCAAGGACCAGCGCTGGAGCCTGACCCGATCTAAAGTGGTTCCGCCCGAGAAGGATCTTGACGACGTTGCGCCCAGGATCGGAGTCTTTGTGTGCAACTGCGGCATCAACATCGGCGGTGTGGCCGATGTCCCGGCCGTCAGGGATTATGCCGCGACCCTGCCGCACGTGGTTCATGTTGAAGAAAACCTGTTTACCTGCTCTCAGGATTCCCAGAACCACATGATAGATGTAATCACGGAAAAGGACATTAACCGTGTGGTTGTCGCTTCATGTTCCCCCAGAACCCATGAGCCGCTTTTCCAGGAAACCATCGAGAATGCGGGGCTGAATAAATATCTTTTTGAAATGGCCAACATCAGGGACCAGAACACCTGGGTCCATATGAATAACCCGGAAAAGGCGACCGCCAAGGCAAAAGACCTGGTGCGCATGGCTGTGGCAAAGGCGGCTCTTGCAAAACCCCTGCACCAGGTCAGTCGTGATATCAATAATACCGCACTGGTGATCGGCGGCGGCGTTTCCGGAATGGAGGCGGCCCTTGGCATTGCCGAACAGGGTTTCAAGGCCCATCTGGTCGAGAAGAGTGAAGAACTGGGAGGAGTGGCGAAACGCCTCAACGCCACCTGGCAGGGAGAGGATATCCCCGAATATCTTGAATCGCTTATCGACAGGGTAACCCGTCATGAGAATATCGATCTCTATTTAAACAGCCGGATAACCGCCACAACCGGTTCGCTGGGCAACTTTATCTCTACCATTGTCACGTCCGGTGAAGCGGACAAAAGCGTCCCGGTTGAACACGGCGTCACCATCATTGCCACCGGCGGCCGGGAGGATAAACCCGCACTTTACCTGTACGGCGAACATCCCGATGTCCTGACGCACCTCGAGATGGACCAGGCCATAGCGGAGAAAGATCCCCGAATCGACGCGGTCAAATCCATCGCGTTTATTCAGTGCGTGGGGTCGCGGGACGAGAATCGTCCTTACTGCAGCAAGATCTGCTGCACGCACAGCCTGAAAAGCGCCCTGGCGGTCAAGCAAAGAAAGCCAAAGGCTAAAGTGTACATCATATACAGGGATATCCGATCATACGGTTTCAGGGAAGAGCTGTATAAGAAGGCCAGGGAAAAAGGGATTCTTTTTATCCGCTATGAACCAGCGAATAAGCCCGTGGTAACCCTGGGCCCGGGGAAGAAGCCGGTAATTGTGGTCGAAGATCATGTTCTCCGGGTTCCCGTCAAAATATCGCCTGATCTTCTGGTTCTGGCTACGGGAATCGTTGCTGAAAACAATAAAGCCCTTTTCGAACTGTTCAAGGTGCCGGTCAATAATGACGGTTTTCTGGTTGAAGCCCATGCCAAGCTGAGACCGGTTGATTTTGCCTCCGATGGTCTGTTTGTGGCCGGACTGGCCCATTATCCCAAGCCCATGGAAGAGAGCATCGCCCAGGCCCGGGCGGCTGTCGCCCGTGCGGTAACGATTATTTCCAGGGATTCGATCATGGTCGGCGGCGTGGTTGCAGTGGTGGAACCGGAGAAATGCGCGGTTTGCCTGACCTGTGTCCGGACCTGTCCTTACGGCATCCCCTTCATACATAAGGACGGCTACGCGGTTATTGAACCGTTTGAATGCCATGGCTGCGGCGCCTGCGCCGCGGAGTGTCCGGGAAAGGCGATCACGTTGAAAAATTTTACCGATGAACAGATCATGGCCAAAACCGACGCGCTCTTCAAGGTGGCTTGAGTCGGGCGATAACCATAATTGTAATTGCGGGAGAATGATCATGCCAGAAACATTCGAGCCAAGCATCATTGCCTTTTGCTGCCAGTACTGAGCGTACGCGGCCGGGGACCTGGCAGGTTCCTTGAGACTTTCCTACCCGCCGGAAGTGAAGGTGATTCAGGTGCCATGCACCGGCAGAGTTGATATCATCCATCTTTTGAACGCTTTTATAGGCGGCGCGGATGGTGTTTATGTGGCGGGCTGCCTGGAAGGGGAGTGCCACTTCAGCACCGGAAATATCAAAGCCCGGAAAAAGGTGGCCTATGTAAAGAAGGTCCTGGCGGAACTCGACATCGCGCCTGAACGGGTGGCCATGTATAACCTGTCGTCCGCCCAGGGACAACGTTTTGCCGAAATCGCGAAGGAGATGGTGGAACAGATCATGGCCATCGGGCCATCGCCGGTCAAGGGCGCAAGGGATCGGGAATCTACGGGTTCTACGGGTTGAAGGGCTTGAAACATACAAAAATATCAATATTATTCAATAAAGAGGTGGCTCATGATTGTTGCAGACCCTAAACCGCTCCAGGAAATACTGGGCATGGTAAAAGCGTTTACGAATATACTCATCGTCGGGTGCAAGGGATGCGTCACCGTCTGCAATGTGGGCGGCGCCAAAGAGGTTGAAATCCTGTGCGCTTCCCTGATGCTTGCCGGTGAAAAAGAAGGCAGTCCACTGTCCATTGATACCGCAGTGCTTGAACGTCAGTGCGATAATGAGTACGTGGCATTGCTAAAGGAAAATCTCGACACCTATGAGGCCGTCCTTTCCATGGCCTGCGGCGTCGGCCCGCAGTTTTTGTCCGAGGCTTATCCCGATCAGAAATTTTTTCCGGCGGTAAACACCACCTTTTTTGGCGGAGCGGTCGGGCACGGTGTCTGGGAAGAACGGTGCGCAGGTTGTGGCGCCTGTATTATCCATCACTTTGACGGCCTCTGTCCCATCGCCAGATGCGCAAAAAGTCTTCTGCACGGTCCCTGCGGCGGATCAGCCGGGGGCGCCTGTGAAGTGTCCAAAGAGACGGCCTGCATCTGGGACGCGATTGTGAAAAAGAAGATGGCCCAGGGACGCCTGGAAGATCTGTTGGTTCTTCACGAACCCAAGGACTGGCGCACCGCCAGGGACGGCGGGCCTAGGCGGAGCACCCGGGAAACTCTGACCGATTGATCATCCAAACGATATCAGCGATATAAGGAGAGACGCCGATGAGCGACTTAAAATCAGGCAGCAATCTGGAAAAGGTTCTTAAGGCCGGTCATTTTGCCTTCACCGGTGAGTGCGGTCCTCACAGGGGCGCCAATGTGGAGCATTTTGTAGAAAAACTCAATCATCTGAAAGGCAATGTCGATGCCGTCAACATAACCGACAACCAGACTGCCGTGGCCAGAATGTCCAGCCTGGCGGCTTCCCACCTCGCCATCCATGAGGGACTGGAGCCCAACTTCCAGATGGTCTGCCGGGACAGAAACCGCCTGGCCATGACCAGCGATATCTTGGGCGCCTATGCCCTGGGAGTTCGCAACATGCTTTGTCTTTCCGGGGACCATCAGACTTTCGGCACCTGTCCTCAGGCCAAGAATGTTCACGATATCGACTCAATGCAGCTTATCCGGATGGCCACGAAGATGAGGGACGAGGGGAAATTTTTAGATGGCGACGATATTGACGTTCCGCCGAAACTCTTTGTCGGCGCCGCCAGCAATCCGTTTGCCGATCCCTTTGAGTTCCGGGTCTATCGACTGAAAAACAAGATCAATGCCGGCGCTGATTTTATCCAGACCCAGTGTGTTTTCAATATGGAAAAGTTCCGTGAGTTCATGAAAATGGTTGTGGATATGGGGCTGCATGAGAAATGTTACATCCTGGCCGGCGTTACGCCGATGAAAGGCGCAAACATGGCCAATTATATGAAAAAATTCGTTCCCGGAATGGACATCCCGGATTCTCTGATTAAACGGTTAAAAGGGGTGGACAAGGCGGCCCAGCCTGAAGAGGGCATCAAATTCGCCCTGGAGCAGATCGAGGAGTTCAAGGAGATGAAAGGTGTGGCCGGTGTTCATCTGATGGCCATCGAATGGGAGCAGAAGGTGCCGGAGATAGCCGAACGGGCCGGCGTGCTTCCCCGGCCGGCGGGATAAATCAGGCGCATCCTGTCTGAAAATTAGTGACTTTCACGGGACTACAAGTGCTTGATGCAAATTGCTACAGGGACGATGCAAAATGCATCGTCCCTGTATTTAAACTAAAAATCAGCATGTTGTGCCAGAAAGTCTTTCCGTCTGTAGCAAATTGCAGCACGATGGGCGATTAAGCGCGATCACATGCCAAATGAAGAAG
>CAYZXZ010000159.1:0-5949 GCA_964481615.1 uncultured Desulfobacteraceae bacterium
TGGAAAGCCGGGAAGGGCAGGGCACGAAATTTGTTGTCACGCTGCCGGTTGCCGGACTTTCCGAGAAATAAACCGGGGTCGGATATATTTTTGGCCCGGCTTGTAAGGGCCTGGTGGCCTGAGTTAAAAAAAATCAGTCCCCAATTTAGAAGCTCCTATCCAGCTTCCTTTTGCATGGCGGTGTTGACCAACAGATGTATAACGGTATTTGCAGAACAATTATCATATTCCTTCTTGCCCTTTTCAGTTTTTTTTCCGGGACGGCATTTTCGGCCGCGGTTTCCGAAGGAGAGATATATGTCCTTGACCCGGTGGTGGTCACCGCCCGGGGCCGGGAGAGTATGGGCTCGGCCACGCCCGGAGGCGTCGGCACGGTCGGATCCGAGGAGATTTTTTACCGGCATCCCCCGGCCCTGGCAGACATGGCGGGCCGGATTCCGGGCGTTTCCAGGGCCAACGATTCGATCTGGGGAGCGGATGTCAATATCCGCGGTATGGGCCGCAATCGATTGATCATTCTCATTGACGGTTGCCGGGTTAATACCGCAACCGATATCAATGCCCAGTTCGGCCTGATCGATCCCATGGAGGTCGAGCGGGTGGAGGTGCTCAAGGGCCCCATCAGCGCCCTTTACGGCTCCGGCTCCATCGGAGGCGTTATCAATATTATCACCCGAAAAGCCGAATTCACCGAAACGCCTCAGTGGCATGGCGTGTTTTCGGCCGCCGGTGCAAGCAATCCTTCCGGGTATGGCGCATACGGCAATATTTCCCATTCGGACCCGGAGCAATGGATCTATGCATCGGCCGGACGCCGGGACCGGGCCGGGTATCGCGACGGGAGCGGCGATCGGGTTTTAAACAGCCAGTTTGATGATTATCAGGGAAAGGCGCAACTGTCCAAGCGCTGGAATGGATCAAACCGGAGCGAATTCCAGGTTCAGCGCTATCAGGCCCATGAGGTCGGCATTCCCGGCTCCGGCACCGCCTCGTTGCCGGTAAACAGCGATGTAACCTATCCGGATATTCGCCGCACACTGATAAATTTTCGCCATAACATAGATTTTGAAGCCATGTGGCTCTCCTCATCCCAATTCAACGCCTATTTTCATCGCATCGACCGGAACGTAAGGATTGATGGCTTTACCGGCGGACCTCTTGCCGAAATTAAACCCGAGGCGCTCCACGACACCATGGGCGCCACATGGCAGAACCGGATGGAAGTCGGGCGTCATGATCTGATGGTCGGCCTGGATGTCTGGAACTGGGCCTATGAAGGCACACGCACCCGGCGATTCACAGACGGAAAGGTCATCCGGGATATGCCACTGGCGGACTCTTCGCAACTTTCAGCGGGCATCTTCGCCGAAGACGACTGGATGTTTACCGACCGGGTCACGGTCAATACCGGCCTGCGGATTGACCATATCTCCGCCGACAGCGAGGACCTTTATAAATCGGTTGAGCCGCCGGGACCTCTGATCCGCGCAGGTGAGCGATACGACGATACGAGCTGGAACGCTCATGCCGGCCTGACCTGGCAATTTTTTCCGGACTGGTCCCTGACCCTGATTACGGCCTCCAGTTACCGGGCTCCGGACCTGCTGGACCGGTTCAAATATATCTATTTTGCGCCGGGCAATGAATTGTATGGAAACCCGGATCTGGACCCGGAGCGTTCCCGGTTTTTTGAAACCGGCCTTCACTACCAACGGTCCGGCCTTGGCGCAAGCGCCGGCGGGTTTTTCAACGAAATCAAGGATCTGGTCGCGGACCCCAGCCCGGCCGGCGGTATCAGACAACTCGAAAACATCGATAAAGCGCGTATTTACGGGTTTGAAGCCGACTTCCGCTGGTTTTTCAGACCGGACTGGTCGGTTTACGGCAACCTTGCCTTTGCCCGGGGCAGGGATGTGGATAACAATGAAGAACTGGCCTTTGTGCCGCCGCTAAACGGGCTGGGAGGCATCCGCTGGGACGATACCCGGCGATTCTGGTCGAGCGTGGAAGTGGAATGGGCCGCTGAGCAGAACCGGACCCCGGCGGGCGTTGATCCGGCCGATGCCTGGGCCGCGGTCAACCTGGCGGCGGGATATCGATTCGAAGCCTGCGCCGCCCGGCACGAACTCGTGCTGCGGACTGATAATCTGACCGATGCCGATTATCGCAACTATCTTTCGACTTCCCGCGGTTTTATCCTGAAAGAACCCGGCATCAATATCGCGTTCATCTGGATGACGGCGTTTTGAGGGTGCCATGCAGATGATCGACGCCATCATCCTGGGAGCCTATTTTACCGTGATAGTGGTGATCGGCGTTGTGGTATCCCGGCGCCAGCGCACGGACAGGGATTTTTTTCTGGCCGGCCGGTCCATGCACTGGCTCCCCATCGGGCTGTCCATCACTTTGACGGCATTCAGCGGCATCAATTACACCGCCTTTTCCGGGGAAGTGTTCGGGCACGGCCTCTATGTGGCCCTGAGCCTGCCGGTTTTCGTGTTTGTGGCCTTTCCGGTGATCCGCATCATCATGCCCTTTTACCATCAACTGGGCGTTTGCAGCGCCTATGAATACCTGGAGAAGCGTTTCGATTTCCGGGTCCGCACCCTGGCTTCCGGGCTTTTTATCCTGTGGCGCACGTTTTGGATGGCCACGGCCCTTTACGTGCCGGCCAAAGTCCTGGCCCTGCTGACCGGGATAAACGTCTACGGGCTGATCCTTTTAACCGGTGCGGTGGTGACGGCCTATTCGGCTGCCGGCGGGATCAGGGCCGTCATGTGGACGGATGTGTTTCAGTTCCTGGTCCTGGTGGGGGGGCTGTTTGTCATTCTCGCCTTGGCTGCGGCCCGGATGCCGGAGGGATTTGTTGATATTTTTCGCATCAGCGCGGCCGGCGGCCTGATGAAACCCTTTTATCCTTTTGATCCGGCGATGTTTTCCATGGATCCCCGCATCCGGATCACGTTATGGAGCAGTTGGATCGGGACATTCGTCGCTTTCATGTCCCGTTACGGCGTGGACCAGGTGGTGGTGCAGCGCTATTTTACCGCACGCACCCTGCGGACCGCCCAGATCGCCTTTCATCTCAATTATGCCGCCGCAATCTTGGCGCTGCTGTCTCTGGCACTGATGGGTTTTGCCATGTATGCCCATGCCTTCCAGAACGGCGCGCTCGGTCATCATGGCGATCAGCCCATGGCCTATTTTACCCTGTTTATCCGATCACTGCCGGCGGGCGCCACCGGCCTGGTGGTGGTGGGACTGATCGCGGCCACCATGTCGAGCATCGATTCCGGGATAAATTCCTGCTGCACCGCCTTTGTCACCGATTTTTACCGCCGGTTTCGCCCCGGCCGGACATCCGAATCACCGGGATTCAACCGTCGGCTGAGCGTGTTTTTCGGCATGATCGCCACTCTGGCGGCCATGAGCGTGGGACAACTCGGTACCATCTTTGAAATCGCCAATAAAATCATCAACGGGTTCGGCAGTCCCCTGCTGGCGATTTTTCTCCTGGGCATGTTCAGTAAAACCGCCGGCATTCGGGGCATGCTGGTCGGCGGCGTACTCGGCGCGGCCTGGAGCGCGTGGGTCAGTTTTTTCGTCAAAGACATTGCCCTGCACTATTATGCGGTGGTCAATTTTGTGGGGACATGGATCCTCTGTTACGGCGCCAGCCTCGTTGACAACCTGTTGCGCTGCGAGCCGTCCCCGGAGCAGTTGCGCTGGACCTGGCCCGCCCTCCGGCGGAGCAAAAATATGAATCATAGTGAATCCTGATTGTGCGAAGGCATGCTTGATCTGTATTCACAAACAGTTTGTCCAGAAGAGCGGGGAGATTTGTCAAAATGCGTGTAAGGAATCAGCACCTCCTGATCACCACCATACGGGAAAAATGCCGGACATGCTACACCTGCGTGCGGGAATGTCCAGCCAAGGCCATTCGGATTTCATCGGGCCAAGCCGAAGTCCTGGTGGACCGGTGCATCGGGTGCGGTAACTGTTTTCGGGTCTGCAGTCAGAGCGCCAAGCAGGTGTACGGATCCATCCATGAAGTCCGAAAACTGCTGGGCTCCGGCCGTCCGGTGTCAGCCATGCTGGCCCCTAGTACCGGCGGCTTTCGGTGAAGCCGATTATCGCCGGGTGGTGGGCATGGTCCGTGCTCTGGGCTTTGCCTCGGTCCATGAAGTGGGATTTGGCGCGGATCTGGTGGCGGAAAGATACCGGAAACTGATGGCCGATCATCCCCGGCGCTGTTTTATCGCCACCACCTGCCCGGCATTGGTGGCTTTTGTCGAATATTTCCACCCGGCCCTGGTGGACCGGCTTGCACCCGTGGTATCCCCCATGCTGGCCGAAGCCAAGGCCTTGCGCCGCATTTACGGACCTGACCGTGATCTGGTGTTTATCAGTCCCTGTATTGCCAAGAAGGCTGAAGCAGACCCGGACCAGCCTGATGAAATCAGCGGGGTGCTGACCTTTATCGAACTCCAGGAGATGCTGGATGAGGCCGGCATACGCCCGGAAACAATACCGGAAAGTGATTTTGACGAACCCCGCGCGTTTCTGGGGGCGCTGTTTCCCATCAGCCGGGGAATTCTCCAGGCCGCCGGCATCAAAGAGGACCTGATGGCCGGTGAAGTGGTGGCGGCCGACGGCCGCGCCAATTTCGTGGAAGCCGTCAAGGAGTTGGAGTCCGGCGCTCTCGACGCCCGGATGCTCGAAGTGCTCTGCTGCAGCGGATGCATCATGGGGCCGGGGATTCATAACGAACTGCCCCTGTTCCGGCGACGTTCCCTGGTGAGTCGTTATGTGAAGGCGCGTTTTGGGGAAGGGGATAATGAAAATGCGCGAAAATGGGTGGAAAAATTCGCAGACTTGGATCTGTCAAGACGGTTTTTCCGGCGGGAAAATTTCATGGATCTGCCTTCGGAAGATGAAGTTGTCGCCATACTGCATCGCATGGGAAAAATTCTGCCCACGGACAAACTCAACTGCGGGGCATGCGGATACGAGACCTGCCGGGATCATGCCGAGGCCATTATGATGGGCCTGGCCGAGTCGGAAATGTGTCTTCCTTATACCATTGAGCAGTTGCGCGAGACCTTGGCGGAACTGGATCGTTCCAGACGGGAGCTGGCCGGGGTCCAGGCGGCTCTGATCCAGTCGGAAAAACTGGCCAGCATGGGCCGGCTTTCCGCGGCCATTGCCCATGAGATCAACAATCCCCTAGGGGTTGTCCTGATGTACACCCATATGCTTCATGATGAATGCCTGCCGGATTCCGAAATGCGCGAAGATTTGAAAACCATTGCCGAGCAGACCGACCGGTGCAAGAAAATCGTGGCCGGCCTGCTCAATTTCGCCCGACAGAACAAGGTTATGCACCAGCCGGTCGATATCAATGACTTGGTACGGCGCTGTCTCAAGACCATGTCCACGCCCGAAGGGATTCGCGTATCGTTTCAACCCGGCATTAATGATCCGGTGGCGGAAATCGATGCGGACCAGATGACCCAGGTGCTGGTCAACCTTATCAGCAATGCCGTTAAGTACAATCGCGACAACGGGAGGGTGGATGTTTACGTGTCGGCCGAAGATGATGGCATTGCCGTCCGCGTTTCAGATACCGGTATCGGCATTTCCGAAGAAGACGCGGCACGGCTTTTCAGGGAATTTGCGCGCATCCGCAACGCCGATACAGACACCGTTTCCGGCTCCGGCCTGGGCCTGTCCATTGTGAAGAAAATCGCCGCGCTCTACAACGGCGACGTCTCCCTTGAAAGCACACCGGGCCGTGGCAGCACGTTTACGGTTATCCTGAAGACGGCATCAAGCACGGCATCCGCCGCTTCTTAAAAATTCCGCGCCACGTCTGTCGGGCTTGTTTCTGTTTATTCCAATTCGCATTCAAGCGGCATCTGCGTTGGCTGCGTCGTCGGCTCCTCA
>CAYZXZ010000160.1:0-5891 GCA_964481615.1 uncultured Desulfobacteraceae bacterium
ATATGCTCGTTAAAAATTGAACTTACCATCGCTGACTTTTTACGGGGCCATCAATGTTGGTTCGAGAAAAATTTCTTGACATTTACTGAATACAATTTTAATGTTGAATTCAATTTTATTTATGAATGATATTTAAAAATAAAATTCCGGTTGTACCGGAAACGGGTCCTGCCATTGCAACCGCCACACAAGGGAGATCAAGATGGAATTCGCTTTCACCAAAGAACAGCTGATGTTTAAAAAGGAAGTGATCCGGTTCGCCAAAAAAGAAATCGTGCCCCGGATCCAGGAGTTTGAACTCAAAAAGCAGTTTGATATGGAATCCTTTAAAAAGCTGGGGGATTTCGGCATCCTTGGCCTGCATTTCCCGGAAGAATACGGCGGGAGCGGGGCCGACGTCATCACCACGGTCCTGGCCGGCGAAGCCCTGGGGGAAGCCGGCGTGGATGGCGGCCTGACCCTGGCCTACGGGGCCCACACCTTTCTCTGCGCGGACACCATTTTTTCCCACGGCACTGAAGAGCAGCGCCAAAAATACATCCCCAAACTGGCCTCGGGCGAATGGATCGGATGCATGGGATTGACCGAACCCAACGCAGGCTCGGACGTTGCTTCCATGACTACCACGGCCGAAAAAAAGGGGGATAAATACATCCTCAACGGCAGCAAGATATTCATCACCAACGGCCCCATCGCTGATGTATCCGTCATTTACGCCAAAACCGATCCGGAAAAAAAACACGCCGGCATTTCCGCCTTTATCGTGGAAAAAGGCACCCCCGGTTTTTCCTCTGGCAGTCCCCTGATCAAAATGGGAGTCTGCACCTCCCAGACATCCGAACTCTATTTCTCCAACTGCGAAATCCCGGCGGAAAACCTTCTGGGCCGGGAAGGCGACGGATTCAACATGTCGCTTCAGACCGTGGAGTGGGACCGCTCCGCCCTGCTGGCGCCGTTTGTGGGCGCGGCCACCTACATGCTTAACCGGTGCGTGGCATATGCCAAGGACCGGGAGCAGTTCGGCCGGAAGATCGGCCAGTTCCAGGCCATCAAGCGCAAAATCGCCAATATCCGGATTTTCGGGGAAGCGGCCCGGAACCTTGTTTACCGCATTGCCTGGTGCAAGGACCAGAAAAAGCCCCTAAACCATCTCGAAGCCGCCGTAGCCAAACTGTTCGTTGGCGACTGGAGCATGGGACCGTCCAATGACGCGGTGGTGCTACACGGCGGATACGGCTACTGCCATGAATACGACATGGAGCGGATTTTCAGAGACAGCCGCCTGGCGCCCATCGGCGGTGGCACATCGGATATCCAGAGAATGATCATTTCGAAACTGATCTAAGGGAGAACGGCAATGAATTATGAAATCAGTGAAAAAGAATTCACCTTAAATATTAATCTGCATCAGCGGCTGACCGCTCTTGCCGGCAAAGGAGATCTCGAACAGGGCGACACCAAACAGATCCGTGCCAATATGGAAAAAACCCTGGCAGCCCTGGCCGACACCCCCTATCTGAAATTCGGCCTGGAGGCGGTTCCCGGATTCAACGGCTTGGCATCTCTGATGCTTGCCATGGAAGTGGTGGCCGATATTTCGCCGTCCATGTTTCTGTCGGTAGAAACCAGCACCCGGGTATTCGGAAAAATCCTTTCCCAATGGGGTTCGCCCGCCATCAAGGAAAAAATACTGCCGCCCCTGCTGGCCGGAAAGCTCATCGGCGCGCCGGCCCTTTCCGAAGAAACCCTTAATGTTGAAAACGCGCCCCTTTCCGCCGGCGGTGTCATCAGCGGCGGCACCGCCGAGATCAGCGGCAAAAAGCAGTATGTGGTCAACGCCCCTGTTGCCGACTGGTTCGCAGTGGCGGGAGTCGCGGACGGCAAAAGCGCTGTTTTCCTGATCAAATCCGGCACTCCCGGTTTAACCATCGGCCCCCGCAAAAAAACCCTCGGCTTCGAGGGAGCCGCCATCGCCGATGTCACCCTGGAAAACTGTGCCATCCCAGCCGACCAGGTTCTCATGGTCCCGGCCGGCCAAAACATGCTTCAAACTTGGCGCATGTGGGAAAACCTTGTCCTGATCGGCGCTGGCCTCGGGCTGATGAAAACGGCTTTTGACGGGGCGAAAAACCATGCCAAAACCCATCGCAGCGGGGGAAAGCCCGTGATCGCCTTCCAGGAAATCGGGTTCAAGCTTTCCGATATGCTCACCCTTTATCAGACATCCCAGCTTTTCGCCTGCCGGACGGCCTGGACCGCCGACAACGCCCCGGCCGACGCCGAATCCCTGACCCTTTGCGCCAAGGTGTTCTGCACTGAATCGGCCGAGCAGGTGGCCGGCGAGGCCATGCGGATTCTCGGCAGGGCCGGTTATGAAACCGGCAACCTCGTGGAGCGGACCTTCCGCTGCGTCAAGTTCCTTCAAATCGCCGGCACCTCAACGGAAATTGCCCGGGTCAACATCGGCGATACGGCCCTGGGACTGAGGAATTAAGAGGAAAATTATGCCTGGAAAAAACGCAGCAACAACCGAAGCCTTATCCAAATCGGCTCTCCGCCGCCAGCGGGAGCGGGAAAAGCGGTACCAGACCATTCTTGCCGCCGCGGAAAAACTGTTTGCCGGCGAAGGCTACCACATGGCGTCCATGGAGCAGATCGCCGATGCGGCCGAGGTTTCCGTGGGCGCGGTCTATTTTTATTTTAAAAACAAGGAGGACCTTCTTGTCCAGTTGATGGACGAGATCGGGTATCTGCTGCGAAGCATCATCGGCACGGTGTTTAAAAAGCACGGCCCCAACATCACGGGATTTAAAAAAGCCGGGCATGCGTTTTTCGAGGATTTCTGCGTCAATTACCCGGAAAAATGCGCCATCATTTTCCGAGAATCCGTAGGCAAAAGCCCGGAAGTGGAGCAACACCGCAAGGCTCTGTTCGACAAATGCACAAGCGACGTGCTGGCGGCCCTGACCGTGGTGGCCAAAAATCAAGGCCTGTGCTTCAAGGGAAGTTTTTCGCCCGAGATCATCGCGGTGGTCATCATGGGCATCTATGAGCGTGTAGCCTATGAGTATATCTTATGGCAGGAAAAAGCCGAAGATCTCACTCATATCGGCCACGATGCCGTGGCGTTTATCACCGGCGGCATCGACAATCTGTTTGGAGAAGCATCATTAGCTGAAAAATAAAAAAGCTCGCCTCCTCCATGACCGATACCCGATATTTTGAACGGACCGACCGATTCCAGCTGAATCAACATAAAACAAGGAGACGATTATGAATACCACCAAAGCCGATCACTTTATCGTAGACGGCAAACTGACCCTGCCTGATCAGTATTTCACCGACCGCACCCACAGCCGATTCATCATCGGCATGGGGAACGAACGCAAGCTCCAGGGTCTTAAATGCAAAAAATGCAACAAAGTTTTTGTCCCGCCCAGACCTGCCTGCGATATCTGCTCTGAAACCATGGACGACAACTGGGTCGACGTAGGCAATGCAGGAACAATCACGGATTTTACCATCATCCGGGACGAGAAACCCCATCAGCCGGTCAAGCCGCCCTATATCCTGGGCCTGGTCAAACTCGAAGACGCGGACACGCCCCTGGCCCACATCGTCAAGGGCGTGGCCCTAAGTAAAATGAAAACCGATCTGAAGGTCAAGGCCGTGTTCGCCAGGAAAACCGTGTCGACCATGATGGATATCGATCATTTCCGCGTGATCGAGGAGAAGCCAGCGTTCGAGCTGGGATACAGCTATGAGGAGCTGGAAGAGGGGATGTCGGCCTCATTTACCAAGACCATATCCGAAAGCGACGTCTATTTATTTGCCGGTATTTCCGGGGATTTCAACCCCATGCACATGAATGAGGAATTTGCCAAGCTGACGCCTTTCGGCACCCGCATCGCCCACGGGGCCCTGCCCCAGAGCCTGATCGCGCCGGTGCTGGGCATGAAGCTGCCGGGCCTGGGCACGGTGATCCCTGAAATCACGGTGAAATTCCGCAAACCCACCTATTTCGGCGACACCATCACGGCCGTTGGCGAAGTGGTGGAAAAGATCGAAAAGAAGAAATGGGTCCGCATGGAGCTGCGCTGGACCAACCAGAAAGACGAGCTGGTAGCCGAAGGAAGCTGCCTGGCCATTCCGCCGGCAGCTTTTTTGAAAAAATAAACCAGGACACACATCAGCCTGCCGGGGCAGGAACCCTTCCCGCCCCGGCGGATTTGCCCGACATTTACATAACAACCGATGTAAGGAATCGCTGATATGACATTTGAATTTAAAACCGACTGCACCTGCCAGGAATATTTCACCAAATCCCACGACATGGTGCGCAAGTCCGTTCGGGAATTCATTAAAAAGGACGTCCTTCCCTATATCGACGAATGGGAGGAAGCCGGGGAATTCCCGAAAGAAATCTATAAAAAGGCCGGCGATGTCGGCATCCTGGGCATCGGCTATCCCGAAGCCTACGGCGGCACGCCCGGCGATATCTTCTACCGGGTGGCCGTCAGCGAGGAGCTGATGCGCTCTGGGTCCGGCGGTTTCTGCGCGGGACTGGGTTCGTTTAACATCGCCATACCGCCCATCTTAAGCCTGGGCACCGAAGCCCAGAAACAGAAATATATTACGCCGGTGCTGGCCGGTGAAAAAATCGCGGCACTGGCTATCACCGAACCCGGCGGCGGCTCCGACGTGGCCGGTCTGACGACCACCGCCGTCAAAGACGGGGACCATTATATCGTCAACGGCAGCAAGACGTTCATCACCAGCGGGACCCGGGCCGATTTCATCACCTGCGCGGTGCGCACCGGCGAACCCGGGGCCAAAGGGATCAGCCTGCTTATCATCGATGCCGACACCCCCGGCTATTCCGCGGCCAACAAGCTGAAAAAAACCGGGTGGTGGGCCTCGGACACGGCGGAAATCTTTTTCGACAACTGCCGGGTCCCAGCCGAAAACCTTCTGGGTGTCGAAAACCAGGGCTTTTACGGCATCATGATCAATTTCCAGGGCGAACGCCTGGCCCTGGCCGTCATGGCCAACATGACGGCACGCCTGGCCCTTGAGGAATCCGTTAAGTACGCCCGGCAGCGGGAGGCCTTCGGCAAGCCACTGACCGGGTTCCAGGTGACCCGGCACAAGCTGGCCGACATGGCCACCCTGGTGGAAGCCAGCACGGAATTCACCTACCGGGTGGCGGCCAAGATCGGCGCGGGAATCGACCAGATCAAGGAAGTCTCCATGGCCAAGAATTTCGCCTGCTCGGTCAGCGACAAGGTGACTTATGACGCCGTTCAGATTTTCGGCGGGTACGGGTACATGCGCGGTTATCTGGTGGAGCGGCTTTACCGGGACAACCGGATTCTCTCCATCGGCGGCGGCACCACCGAGATCATGAAAGAAATCATCTCCCGGCTGATGCTGGCGTGATGATTGGCGGATGCGGGGGCCATCAGTCCACTCGCTCAATGCGCGCGTTGCCGGACGGGCCGATTGATCCGCTGAATTTCTCAAACTCGGGCGTTGAACTCAGACAGTGAGAAATTCTTGACGCGGATCAACCGCCCCGTCTGTTTCGACAACACACGCAAATCCGTTTGCGGACCAACGGTCCCCGCGTCCGCCGGCAGATTTATAAATTTAAAAAATTAAAAATAATTCGCTGGACATCGTATTGTGAGCGAAATCGTGGATTTCGGGGGTGAAAAGCGTTTTTTGCGGATGCGATCAGAATGGCAAACTGTTTGAGGCGCCTGCGCCGAGTTTTTGCCATTCCGCATCCGGGAAAATCGCGGCCCCCGAAAGACTCTTGAGCGAACAATATGATACCCGGCGAGTCCGCCGTATTAATGTTTTACTCTTAAAATAAAGGGACGCATATG
>CAYZXZ010000161.1:0-2490 GCA_964481615.1 uncultured Desulfobacteraceae bacterium
CATCGCAATCATCGGGCGTACTTGTCCCACCGTAAAAAACGGTTGCGGGATATGGCTGTCAAATATCATCAAGTCACGTTGTAGGGTTAAATTCTATTGGCATATTGATCCGGTCATCCTCCATTCGCAGCCGCTCATGCGACTGGTCGGCTTCAATGGCAGGCAGGTGCGGGATGGAACGTGTGCGCGGGGCAAGAAAAAAAACGCCTGCCCCGTCCGACGATAACATCCCGGACGACACGCCACCCACCCCCGTTCGAGGACTGGTATGTCCAGATTTTATCACCTCACGCGTGGCGTCTATTCTCGCGCCGGCGTTGGAACGTGTTTTTAATCGGACCATCACCATTCTGGCATCCAAACGGTTTTTCCCGAAAAAGGTCCATGTCCTGCTTGATGCATCTTGCCATTGGCAATGCACTTTTCCACGATTGAGAAAAATGACGTGGTATTGGTCAAAATGGTGATCCAGACCAATGGTCCCGTCCATAAACCCCTTCGGGTGTATGACGGCTATGACGAACGCGGCGAAATCGAAAACGCCTTGTTCCGGGAGGCCAAGCAGGCATGATTCATCCAGCGACCGCCGCGAAACACGCTGGCCGGATTCCGTGCCCATGCCTACCTCACGATCTTGACCATGGCACTGACCACCGCCTTTCAAGATTGGATGGACAAACAATCCAAACTGGAAATGGATGGGAAAGATACCGGAATCCGCAAATTCCGAGAAAAAGTCAAAGAAGAAAACGGCAATAAACTCATCATCTTCGACGACGACCGGTACGCTATTTTCGATGCCTATGAAGTCTTCATTCTTTGCGGTCGCCATGTCCGCATGCCTTCCGGCGTCCCGGAAATCATCACCCGCGAAGATATCCTTCGCAAATACGGCGCCATTCTGGAATGACGGGAACTCCCGAATATACACTTCTTGTTCGAATTTAATTCCCACACACTACCGGCACTGTAACCATCAAACAGCCCTACTTCTTTATTGCCAAAATCACCCCGGGGAACAAACCCCGGTTTTATTCTCTATCCAGGCATGAGTGAATACCAAGAGCCCCGCACCCTCCAATTTGTCCCTCACAATCATCTCTTGAGCTCCAGAACCGTACCTTTTGGTCTAACTCGCGAGTTTGCGAGTTGCTATATCAAATATCCAGGGGTATTACAAAATCTTGACAATGTTTTTGGAGTATGCTTTTTTTCTTTTTTTGTTTGTTTACATAATTTAGAGTATTCGGGAAACTGGGGGGCGGAAACCGCAATAGCGTTTTGGTCCTCCGACGTGCGGGTTTTTATCGCACACGCAAGGTTTTCAGGGCCGCATCACCATAGGTTGAATCCGGGACGGTTCGGGTTGTGCCGGAAAGCTGGAATTCAGCATATGGCCGATCCATCGGAATCATTACAAATATATGGAATGAAGGAAAAAGATGATGAACTTGAAAAAGAAATTGTCAGCCGGGGAACTTGTCGTAATGGCCGAGATGCACCCACAAAAATGGATTGATATATACGATATCGTTACGAATACGCGACGTCTCAATGGCCGCGTCGACGTCGTCATGATTCCGGATATGCTAAATCTTTAAAAAATATGCAGGAGAAAAGGAAATGAAAGTATTGATCAGCGATAATCTGGGGCAGGAAGGGGTCAGGATATTCAAGGAGGAAGATGGCATCGAAGTGGATGTCAAAACCGGATTATCCCCGGAAGAACTCAAGGCCATCATCGGTGAATACGATGCATTGGTCATCCGCAGCGCTACAAAAGTCACGGCGGACCTGCTCAGCGCCGCGAACCGGCTCAAGGTCGTGGGACGGGCCGGCATCGGGCTTGACAACGTGGATATCCCGGCCGCAACCAAAAAAGGTGTGGTGGTCATGAATACCCCCGGCGGCAACGTGGTGACCACCGCGGAACACGCCATTTCCATGATGATGGCCCTGACCCGCAACATTCCCCAGGCCACCGCTTCCATGAAGCAGGGGATCTGGGAAAAGAAAAAATTCCAGGGGTGGGAAATCATGAACAAGACCCTGGGCGTGATCGGGTTCGGGAAAATCGGTTCGGTGGTGGCGGATCGGGCAAGGGGTTTAAAGATGCGGGTGGTGGTATATGATCCCATTGTGCAGCCGGATATCATTGAAAAGAGCGGGTTTGAATGGGTTTCTCTCGAAGAACTCTACAAGCAGTCCGATTATATAACGGTTCATGTGCCAAAGGGTAAAGCCACGCTTGGAATGATCAATGCCGAAGCATTTGAGATGATGAAAAATGGCGTGATGGTCATTAATTGCGCCCGTGGCGGGATTATTGATGAAGAAGCCCTTTATACGGCACTGACTTCCGGAAAAGTGGCCGGTGCGGCATTAGATGTTTTCAGCGCGGAGCCGCCGCCCGTGGATCTGCCCCTGCTCAAGCTTGACAACGTGATCCTCACCCCCCACGTCGGCGGCTCGACCCAGGAGGCGCAGGAG
>CAYZXZ010000161.1:2500-5814 GCA_964481615.1 uncultured Desulfobacteraceae bacterium
ATCCACGGAAGAAGCCCAGACCAACGTAGCCGTGGCCGTGGCCAACCAGATCATCGAATACCTCAAACACAACAACATCATCAATGCCGTCAACGTGCCGGCTATTTCCGGAAAACTGCTGGAAAAACTGCGGCCGTTTCTGTTTCTGGCGGACCGGATGGGGTGCCTGCTGGCCCAGTATTCTATAGGTCAACTCAAGGAGGTGCAGATCGAATACCGGGGAGATTTTTCCGGGCTTGACATGAGTCCGGTCACCACGGCCCTGATCAAGGGCCTTCTGGATGTGCTGATCCAGGACGGCGTCAATTCGGTCAATGCACCGGTCATCGCCAAGGACATGGGCGTAAAAATCTCGGAATCCAGAACGGCCGAGGCACTGGAATATCTGAACCTGATCAGCGCGAGCATCGTCACCACCGACATGGAGCGAACGGTGGCGGGCACGGTTTTCGGAAAGTCGGATGCGCGAATCGTCAGGATTGATAAATTCCGGATTGAAATGGTGCCCCAGGGCCATCTCGCATTGATTCACAACATGGATGAACCCGGTGCCATCGGCAGCGTGGGTACCGTGCTGGGTGATCATCAAGTCAATATTTCGCGGATGCAGGTCGGCATGGAAGAAGGCGGGAACAACAATATCATCCTGATCCGCACGGATACGCCGATCCCCGCTGATGTTGTCGCCAAAGTTGGCGATCTCCCCAAGGTCAACTCCATCAGGGTGTTTGAACTTTAACGGCTTTGCAGCATATCAGCTGTGGGCGAGATCATCAACTTTTGCCGACAATGGGAAAATTTTTCAGGTAAAGGAGAAGCCGTATGTTTAAAATCGTAAAACGTGTTGAAATGGCTGGCGGCACGGTGATCGAGAACAAAATCGAAGCGCCGCGGATCGCCGCCAAGGCAAAGCCGGGACAGTTTGTTATTTTAAAAGCTGATGAAACCGGAGAGCGGATTCCGCTGACCATATCCGATATTGATCCTGAAAATGGAACTGTCACGGTCATTTATATGGTTGTCGGAAAATCCACGGAGCTTTTTAAGACCCTGCAGGAGGGTGACGGCTACCAGGACGTAATCGGTCCGCTGGGCAAGCCCACCCATATTGAAAAACTCGGCACAGTGGTCTGTGTGGGCGGCGGCACCGGGGTCGCCGTGCTTTTTCCCATTACCAGGGCTTTCAAGGAGGCCGGGAACAAGGTCATCAGCATCATCGGAGCGCGGAACAAAGATCTGCTGATCTTAGAAGACAAGATGAAGGCCGTATCCGATGAATTCTATGTTTGCACCGATGACGGATCATACGGCCGCAAGGGGTTTGTAACCGAAGCCTTAAAGGAAATGCTTCAAAAAGGTTCCATTGACCTGGTGGTAGCCATCGGGCCGGTGCCCATGATGAAATTTGTTTCCGCGATGACGAAAGATTTTAATGTCAAGACGCTTGTCAGTTTGAACCCGATCATGATCGACGGAACGGGGATGTGCGGCGGATGCAGGGTGTCGGTGGACGGCAAAACAAAATTCGCCTGTGTTGACGGTCCCGAATTTGACGGGCACCAGGTCGATTTTGACGGTCTGGCCAGCCGCCTGCAGGCGTATGCGGATGATGAGCGCAAATCCTACGAAGCCTTTTGCCGTATCAGGGATGCGAAATGAAAAATTGCTGGATCAGATCAGATAGATGGAGGATAGGATGACTCAGGAGAAGACCAAATCCGAAAAAATTCCACGACAACCCATGCCTGAACAGCCGCCGGATGTTCGGCGGCGGAATTTCGATGAAGTGCCGTATGGATACGATTCGGAAACCGCCATCAGGGAAGCGCAGCGATGCATCCAGTGTAAAAAACCGGCATGCGTGGCGGGTTGCCCCGTGGAAATCGACATACCCGGTTTTATCAAGAATGTTGCGGACGGCGATTTTAAGGCTGCCATCAGACTGATGTGGAAGAAAAACGCGTTGCCGGCCGTCTGCGGTCGGGTGTGTCCCCAGGAAATTCAGTGTGAGGGACTTTGCATCGTCGGCAAAAAGGATGCGCCTTTGGCCATCGGTAACCTGGAGCGTTTCGTGGCCGACACGGAGCGGCTGCAAGGCACCGGAGAACTGCCGACCAAGGCTCCGGCTACAGGAAAGCGGGTCGCAGTGGTGGGCTCGGGCCCCTCAGGCTTGACAGTGGCCGGAGACCTTCTGCTCAAAGGACATGACGTCACCATGATGGAAGCCTTTCACAAGCCCGGCGGGGTCCTGATCTACGGGATTCCGGAATTCCGGCTTCCCAAGGATATTGTGGCATCCGAAGTGGCGACGTTGGAAAAACTCGGGCTCGAAATCAAGTGTAACACGGTGGTGGGTCGGACCGTCAGTCTGGATGAACTGTTCGAGGAAGGATACGATGCCGTTTATATCGGCGTGGGCGCCGGTTTGCCGGTGTTTTTGAATATCCCCGGTGAAAATTTCAACGGGATCTATTCCGCCAATGAATATCTGACCCGGGCCAACCTAATGAAGGGGTATCTGTATCCGGCCTATGACACGCCACTGGCCAGGGGAAAGAATGTGGCCGTAATCGGCGCAGGGAACGTGGCCATGGATTCCGCAAGAACCGCCATGCGGCTGGGCGCGGAAAACGTGCGCATCGTGTATCGCCGCTCCAGAACCGAGATGCCTGCCAGGGCCGCGGAAATTCATCATGCCGAGGAAGAGGGGATCGAAATGTATCTCCTGACCGCTCCTATTGAATTTATTGGTGACGATAGCGGTCATGTGACTGCCATGACCTGTCTGAAAATGGAACTGGGCGAACCCGATGCGTCGGGCCGCCGCCGGCCGGTGCCCATCAAGGGCTCCGAGTTTACATTGGATTGTGACCTTGCCGTGATCGCGGTGGGTGCGGGCGCCAATCCGCTGTTGACCCAGTCGAATCCCGAGATTTCCTTAAATAAGTGGGGATATATCATCGCCGACCCGGAAACCGGGAAGACCACCAAAAGAGGAGTATGGGCCGGGGGCGACATTGTAACCGGCTCGGCAACCGTTATTCTGGCCATGGGCGCCGGCCGCAAGGCGGCGGATTCCATCCACGCCTATCTGACCCTGGGGTGGTGACGCGGTTTGCCGGTTGTTGACCTTTGGACAATCAACAACATTTTCCCTGCGCTGCTGAAGTGTTTGGCGTAAATCGTTCGATTTTTTAAGCATATTCGCAAAAATCCCCCTTTTTTGAGAAAATGGGGATTTTTTTATCCGGGGATATTGACTGGAGTTTCAGAGATAAGCGTTAATAGAGGGGGATAAACTTTTGCAGGGCGTG
>CAYZXZ010000162.1:0-5695 GCA_964481615.1 uncultured Desulfobacteraceae bacterium
CTTTACGCCCATATCAACCTTGAAAAAGGCGAGCGATCCGAGCTGGCGGAACTGGCCAGCAATCTGTTATAGCCCGCCCGTGTTTCAGCACTCAAAGAGTAAAAAATGCTTGACAACCTATTTCGAGCCGGTTATTCATTTAATAAAAAATTGTTATAA
Organism: uncultured Desulfobacteraceae bacterium; assembly: GCA_964481615.1. GTDB lineage: Bacteria > Desulfobacterota > Desulfobacteria > Desulfobacterales > Desulfosalsimonadaceae > SURF-33. The sequence goes on from CAYZXZ010000162.1 coordinate 160, forward strand.
ATATCTAACAATATGAGGGGGTCATGACGCCGCAACCGCATGAAAATACGATAGATAAACCTCTGACTTCGGTCATGGAGGATTATCTTGAGGCGATCTTTGATCTGGACCGGGAAAAAAAAGCCATCCGGGTAAAAGACATCGCTAAAAAGATGGACGTTAAAATGCCCACGGTCACCAGCATGCTGAAAACGCTAAACGACAGGGGCCTTGTCCATTACGAAAAATACGAATATGTGGAGCTGACCAGGGACGGCGCGAGTGTCGGCAGAGAAATGCACCGCCGGCACCTGATCCTGCGAAAATTTTTAACCACGATTTTAAAAATCGATCCCGCCGTAGCCGACGACGAAGCCTGCAAAATGGAACACGCCCTCAGCGAGGAAACGCTGTCGAGCCTCACCGATTTCATGGCGTTTATCCAATCCTGCCCGCGCACCGGTCAGAGGTGGCTGGAGCATTTTGAAACCTACCGGGTGCAGGGACATGTGCCGGACAAATGCCGGGATCGCAGCGACGGTTTTTCATGCGAATTCAAGGACTGCGTTGATCCCGCACAGAAAAATTACTTTAAAAATAAAATCAAATAGATATGATATAATTTTAACAAACAACGGTAACGAAGCCGCCATTTTACAACGGCATCCATGGCGGTTATTTTTTTAACTATTTTGTTAGATATATAAAATAATATATGATTTTTCTTATAATTATAACCATTCAAGGAGACTAACCAATGACTGCCCTATCAACACTCAAAGACATGGCCGTGGGAGAAACCGGAACCGTTGCCGGATATACCAAAGGAGCATCGGTGTATCGCGAGAAGCTGCTGGCAATGGGTCTGACGCGGGGCACGGAAATTATGGTGGCGCGGGTCGCGCCTCTGGGCGATCCCGTGGAAATCAAAACGCGGGGATTCTCCCTGTCCCTGCGAAAAGGCGAAGCATCGGCTCTGCTGGTGGAAAGGAGCGCCTCATGAAAGCACATATCATCGGCGTGGTAGGGAACCCAAACTGCGGCAAAACCACTCTTTTCAATGCCCTGACCGGCGCCAGGCAGCGGGTGGGCAATTGGCCGGGCGTCACCGTTGAACGCAAATCCGGAGAATATAACCATAAGGGGGAAAAAATCGAGGTGGTGGATCTGCCCGGCATTTATTCCCTTGCGGCCGCATCCGCGGATGAAGCCGTGGCAAGGGATTACATCCTCTCCGGCGAGGCGGACCTGATCGTCAATATCGTGGACGCCTCCAACCTGGAACGCAACCTTTATCTCACGTTCCAGCTCCTGGAAATGAAAGTTCCCATGGTGGTGGCCTTTAATATGATGGATGCGGCAAAAGAGCGCGGGATCGCCATCGACATATCCATGCTCAGAGAGCAACTGGGCTGTCCGGTGGTGCCGCTGATCGCCTCCAAAGGAAAGGGAATCGACGAATTGCGCATGGCCATCCATCATCAGGCGGCCCAAAAACGGATTCCCCGCCTGGAGGTGATCTATCCGACCGAAATCGAGGAATCGTTGGAGGAACTGATCCCTTATCTTCAGGACAAAGGACTCCACCGGCAGATGAACCGCCGTTATGCTGCCGTCAAACTGCTGGAAGGCGACCAATGGATCGGTTCTCTGGCGGGAGGCCGGGCCGTCGCGGCCCGGGATAACCATCTCAAAATCATCGAGGACCGGCTGAATGAAGAAGCGGATATCGTCATGGCAGACACCCGGTACGGGCTGATCCGGCAACTGACCCGGGAAGCGGTTATCATGAAGGCCCGGGTGGGCAAAACCATATCCGATCGCATCGACCGCGTGGTGCTCGATCGGGCACTGGGCATTCCCATTTTCCTGGCAGCCATGTACCTGATGTTCATGGTCACCATCAATATCGGCGGCGCGTTTATCGATTTCTTCGATATTTTCGCCGGCACGGTTTTTGTGGACGGGTTCGGCGCGCTGCTTTCAACCATGGGCTCGCCCGAATGGCTGACGACCCTGCTTGCCGGCGGCATCGGCGGCGGCATTCAGACAATTGCCACCTTTATCCCGCCCATCGGCTTTATGTTTTTATGCCTCTGCCTGCTGGAGGATTCCGGATATATGGCCCGGGCCGCCTTTGTCATGGACCGGTTCATGCGGTTCATCGGTCTGCCCGGCAAGGCGTTTGTCCCCATGCTGGTGGGTTTCGGATGCAATGTGCCAGCCATCATGGCCACGCGCACCCTGGAAAATCCACTGGACCGCACCCTGACCATCATGATGAATCCCTTCATGTCCTGCGGGGCGCGCCTGCCGGTCTACGCGCTGTTTGCCGCCGCTTTTTTCCCAACCGGCGGCCAGAACCTGGTGTTCGGATTGTATCTGCTGGGCATCGCCTTTGCCGTGCTTACCGGACTTGTGCTGAAAAATACCCTGCTCAAGGGCGACATCACGCCATTTTTAATGGAGCTGCCCCCCTACCACCGGCCGACGTTTAAAGGCGTGGTCCTGCGGGCGTGGGACCGTCTCCAAACCTTTATGTTCCGGGCGGGGAAAATTATTATCCCGGTGGTGGTGATCTTAAGTTTTCTCAATTCCATGGGAACCAACGGGACCTTCGGCAATGAGGATTCCGATAAATCGGTATTAAGCGCCATGGGCAAAACCATCACGCCGGTCTTTGCGCCCATGGGCATCGCGCCTGAGAACTGGCCGGCAACAGTCGGCATCTTTACCGGCATTTTCGCCAAAGAAGCCGTGGTGGGCACATTAGACGCCCTTTACGGTCAAATGGATGCCGCGGCCTCCGAGACCGGCGCCGATGAGGATGCGTTTGACTTTCTGGGCGGCATTACGGAAGCCTTTGCGTCCATCGGGGAAAACCTCGCGGGCCTGGCGGGCACGATGCTTGATCCTCTGGGTCTTTCCATCATGGACGCGGACACGATAGAAACCGCTGCAGAGGGACTGGGCGTGGGCGTGGGCGCCTTCGGCGCCATGGTCCACCTGTTTGACGGCCGGATCGGAGCCTTTGCCTACCTGCTGTTCATTCTGCTCTATTTCCCCTGCGTAGCGGCTCTTTCGGCCGTATACCGGGAAACCGACCTGAAATGGACGGCCTTTGCCGGGGCCTGGACCACCGGCCTGGCCTACATGGCGGCGGTGATCTTTTACCAGGCCGCCACCATTACGCGCAATCCAGGGACCTCTCTGGCATGGATCATTATCATGTGCGGTCTTTTCGCCGGCGTGGTCATGATCCTGCGGCGGGTTGGAAAAAATGATGTAAAATGGGGTCTTCGCCTCGAACCCGCCGGAAGCCGGGGATAAGGAGCCTGATAAGATGCTTTCCGAAATCAAGAACTATCTGATGACGCACAAACGCGCCACCCTCGGGGATCTGACCCTGCATTTCGACACCGACGCCGAAACCATGAAAGGCATGCTCGGCCAGTGGATGCGCAAAGGCAAAGTGACGAAATCGGACCTGCGGGCCGCCTGCAACGCGACATGCGCCCGATGCTGTGATCAGAGCGCCATGGAAATCTATGAATGGATCAAAAGATGATGGCCCTGTAAAAAGATGGCAGTGCCGTAAAATTTTTACAACGAATAGAGGAGATGAGGAAAAAATGTTTAAATGTAACATCATGGCCGTATTTTTGGTGATCACCCTCATGTTACTGCCTTCAGCTCAAGCGACCGGTGAGCCGGAAAACCTCACACTCGCTGAAAGTCCGGGCGGCGTTAAAAGTCTGGAGCAGCGCGTGGCACATCTTAATGACCTCATTGAAAGGACGGCCGACGACGATAACTGGTTTAACCGCATTCAGGTCGGCGGTCTGGTGGAAGTCGAGGCCGGATATGAAAACATCCGATTCAATGATCCGGCCGTCGAAGATGAAAACGCCGGAGATGTGGACGTGGCCACGGTCGAGCTGGATATGGACGTCAAAATCACGGATCACGTGGACGGCCATGTGCTGATGAAATACGAAGAGGACGATGTTTTCCTGGATGAAGGATTCATCACCCTTACCGGCGGCGACGATCTGCCAGCCCGGCTGATCGTCGGCCGGCAGTATATTCCATTCGGGAATTTTCACAGCCATTTCATCACGGACCCGACTACCCTGATTCTGGGTGAAACCAACGAAGGGGCCCTAGTGGCCGGATACCGGTTGGGCGACAACATGGCTGATCTGGCCCTGGGCGCATTCAAGGGGAAACTCCGGAAGGCTGGCGATGACGATACCATCGACGGTTATGTGGCGAGCCTGACGTCAGCCCCTTTTGACGGGCTGGCATTCAGCGCTTCTTATACCTCCAGTCTGGCCGCCGCAGATGCGTTTGCCGATGCGGTCATTGATCCCGAAAATCTGGCCTCCCATGTGGCCGGCTTCAGCGCCCATGCGACCCTTGAGTTTCTGGAACACTTCACATTGTCGGGAGAATACGTCGGCGCGCTGAAGCGTTTTCAAGCCGGCGAAATTTACGATCCCGCCGACGACAAACGACGCAAGCCGGTCGCCTGGAATGCGGAGCTGGCCGTTGTGGTAAGCGATGCCTTGGAAATCGCCGCCCGCTGCAGCGGATCACACCACGGCGCCGATCTGCTGCCCGAATCCCAATATGGTGCGGTGATCAACTGGGGATTCTTCGACAACACCAACATAGCCCTGGAATATCTCTACGGCAAGTTTGAAGATGATCACGGAAAAATCCACGCGGTCACGGCCCAGCTTGCGGTTGAATTCTGAGATGTTAACGTGTGGCTGTTAACGTGTGGCTTGACAGATGGAATTCGGTTATTATATCTTAGAATAAAAGACTATTTTTTCCGAAAAAACACCCTGGCTTAAAGGATATTAACCCCCATGCCATGGGGGTTAATGATTGTTTGAGTTCACGGGCAATCTTGTTGCCGGTTTTATAAACGTTTCTTAGCCGGTGCGCTTCGTCAATAACCACCAAATCCCATTTGATGGCGCGGATAAATTCCGATTTATTACGGGCAAAGTAATAGGAGCAAATAACGATATCTGAAACATTGAACGGATTGCGTTTCCCGTCTTTAATAACCCGGTTAAAGGTTCGGGCTTCATGTATCTGACTTGGCAAATAAAACTTTTCCAAAAGCTCCTGGTGCCATTGTTTCCGCAATCCCGCCGGAAGAATAATTAAAATCTTCCGTTTCCGCTCCGCCCATTTTTGCGACAGAACAATTCCGGCTTCAATGGTTTTACCCAAACCCACTTCATCGGCAAATATAACCCCTTTGGATAGCGGAGACCGGAAGGCAAACAGCGCAGCATCCACCTGATGAGGGTTAAGATCAACCTGGGAATCCATCAAGGCAGGCGTGAACCGCTCCACACTACCGGCTGGGCACCGCCGAATTAGTTCATGGGCATAAAGCTTGGCGTGGTAATCGGTTAGCATGGGATAAGTAATAGTTTTGATTCATCCATTGATAACAGACGCTCTTTATCCCTCATGATTTCAGTGTTGTCCGGTTAGATTTTTGCATATCACAGGACCGTAAAAAAAATGAAAA
>CAYZXZ010000163.1:0-5681 GCA_964481615.1 uncultured Desulfobacteraceae bacterium
AAATTTGTTGCAGACAAAAGAAACGAAAAGATTAAATAAGGAGCCCCTCACATGATGCAATTGGACGAACTCAAAGAAAACAGGGAATGCCTCAATGCCATCGACTGGGATATGACCCCCGAGGAAGCGGTCCGGCTTTATCTTGAATGGGGCAACAACTGGACCCGAGGTAATTACGTGATCCGATCCAAAAATGATGTTTCTCATTATTTTATCATCTACAGCTGGGACGATGTGCCGGTTGTCTACCTCGTGCGACGAAATTCGGAAACAGCCGAAGAGATCGCAAAAATAAACTTGCCCGATGAACTTCGGCGACGGTTTCTGGATTCTGTGGGTTACAACAAGGGCGTGTATGCCTTGGATGGTGAAATTCGCGAATGGCTCCAAGGCCAGCTTTTAAATTAGATCGGGCAAATCAAATGATGGACGCGCTAAAACTCCGATGTTTCTCGATCTTGCTCGCAAAGACTTTTTACCGGCGTATCGGTAACAACCTGACGGGTCCGGGGCCGCACCGCTTCGGACCATAATTGTAGATATCATGGAGGTGAAAAACATGTCCGCAAGAAAAAAATATGCGATTAAAACATCCTGCCCGCAATGCGGGTGCAGCGCGGTTTCCCATCTGAGCCATGAAGAGATGATGGAGCGGTTTGGCGATGTCCATAATGTGGAGTTGGAATGCGGCGCCTGCATGGTCAAGATCAGCGCCAAAATGACCAATGCCTGTCCGGAATGGGACCAGGAATGCAAAGCCAACGCCGGCAGATTGCGACAGGTGAAATGGAAAACAGACGCCGAGACAAAGAAACAAGTTCATTATACTTGCACCGCGGCGGCAACGGGTTAGACAACACGGTTTAGGCAATCCCAAAATCGACACCGAGATCGATTCCGTTACCCGATGAGTTTTCGGGATCGCAGAAGAGGGCGGGGGTCGATGAGGTGGCGGCGGAACCATCCCATTCCGTTGCCGATACCCATGGACAGGGCCAGCAGTTCGGAAAAGTGAAAAATCGGCATCTTGCCCGGAAGCCGGCTTCTGATTTCCAGGTTCATCTGGCACATGGCGCAGGCGGTCACAATGCATTCCGCCCCGGCACGCTCGGCGCTCGCGACGATATCGGCCACGGCCCGTGTGGCGATGTCGGGCCTGGATGCTGTCAGAAAGGTGCTGCAGCAGCGGGCCGAATGTCCCCATTTGAGAGATTCGGCCCCCAATGAGAGGAGAACCTTTTCCATCAGTCCGTGGAAATTTTTTTCACGCCGCATGACCGGTGGTCGCGCCAGCATGCAGCCGTAGTAGGCGGCAACCCTTATCCCCTTCAATCCGGCTTGGTGCTTTTCAAACGCCCCGGCAACGGCCAGATCCGAAAGAATTTTGAAAAATGTGATGATCTGAAGATCCGGATCAAAACTGCTACCCCAGATGCGCTCGTATTCCTTACGGTCTTCATGGTTCTGTCGCAATGTCATGTGGACGAGTTTTAAACGCATATGACAGTTCGGACAGGCGGCCATGAGTGGTCGGCCCGCCGGTGCCAGCGCCAGGTTCCGCGTCGGCAGCCATTTTGCCAGGTTATGATCGATGCTGTGGGCGGAAGAGGACCCGCAACAGTTCCAGTCATCGAGTTCCAAAAGTGCAATATTGTGGCGTTTACAGAATATGTAAAGGGAACGGTTGTTTTCCTTGGAGGTGGTCGCCAGGGAGCATCCCGGAAAATAGCTGAACTCGAGAAATTTTTTATCCGGCATGGGGAGCGGCCTTTCCGTTCTTGAAAAGTTTTCGGATATCCGGCACGCGACGGACTTTAGACGGCAAAAGATCGAGCTTTCGTTTCTGCAGCATGCGCAACCCGACATTTAAGTCTGCAAACAGATCTTTTCTGGACAGGTTGTAGCGCATCATGATCTCCAGTTTGTGAGTCCGGCCATACCGGTAAATCGAATTTACCACTTCTTTGTGGAATTCCAGGGTATGGGGTTCGGCGATGTCGGCGCCTTTCCTGATGGCTTTTTGTCTGAGCGCATCCATGACCGCCGCCATATCGATGGCCTGGGGGCATTCCACCGAACAGGTATGGCATCCCACGCAAATCCAGATGGCCGATGATGTCAGCACGGTGTTTTCCATTCCGAGCTGGACCAGACGGATTATCTGGTTGGGATAATAATCCATGGCTTCCGAAAACGGGCACCCTCCGGAACAGGCCTTGCAATGCCAGCAGAATCCGATATTCACACCGGAACGGCGGATGATCTCGGATGTGAAAGCAGGATCGGTCGTCGATATTTCAATGCGAGTCTGCGGCAGCATCGATCTCTTTTTTTGTCTGATAACATCATAGTCCTCATTTCGAAATGATGTGTTCGAAAATCGGGATTTTTTTACAATTTACACAAAATATGTCAAGGTTGGAAAACAGCACTTGTTTGCAATTTATCCGGGTTTGAAAAAAGATTCCTTGACTCAGGTCAAATATCTTCAGGTGTGCGTATTTTTTTCCGCCTGTCGCCGGAAAAGCCGGGATACGAATGTATCCATGATCATCTGGGTCAGATGATAGGCAATACCCGGGAGCATGGCAAGAGGAAAGGCGCTTGCAAAATAACCGGCCCAGACCAGGTAGGAGACCGTCAGCGTTTTCTGGGAAGTGTGGATGGTAAAGGCTGAAGTCGAAGGCTGGTCCAGCAGGATCAGCCGGGATATGCAGAAATTAAAAACTAGGATCAGCGTGTGCAAAAGGATCATGAAGATCAGCAGCACGACGATGGCAGCACCGGCTTCGGTGATCCGGTCCGCGGACGCTGAAATTGTGTTGTAGATGATCAGCAGGACCACGCACTGGGAAAAAATGGAAAAGGTCTGCTTCCATGAGTTCAGAAGATGCCGGAGCTTCGGCTGGAGAATCTGCCCGATGATGATTGGCATCAGTACGGTGATGATCAGAATGTTTACGATCTCGAATACCGGCAGGTTGATGGGCTGGCCGAACCTCAGCAGAAAAGAAAGCAGAAAAGGCATGGTGAACAGGGCCGCGAAATTGCAGAGAACGCAGATAAACAGGCTCAGGGTAACATTGCCCAGGGCCATGGCGGTCATGACCGTGCCTGACGCGATGGTTACGGGCGCAGCGGCGATAATGGTCGCTCCGATGATGAAATCCGGCATATCGGGAAAAACCAGCCGGGCGGCCATCCAGGTGAATGCCGGGATCAGAAAAAGCGATGATATCAGGGCTACCAGCAGGACGCGGATATTTTTGAGCTGATCCTTTATGGTGCAGGTATCCAGGGTTAAACCGGTGATCAAAAACGCCAGAAAAATGCCGATGTTCAGGATCTTGTATTTTTTAACAACCGGGCCGATGGCCGGAAACAGGAATGCCGACAGGCTCACCAGAGCGATGCCCGTAAAAAACCAGTGTTTTGTCAGAAATAATTTCAAAATATTTCTCGTTGATACTGTCAGGGATAGAAACGCTTGAGGCGTTCGGGTGAAACGCCCAAATAATAAAGCGTCGAAAGTATCATATTCCGCAGGCTTGTAAAACAGATGCCCTCTTTTTTCCACCGCCGTGCCGAGGTGACGACCCGCTCCGGCAGGATGACGATCCGATGCCCGGCCCGGCGTATACGGCGCATGAGTTCGATGTCTTCCATGATTGGGATTTCAGCAAAACCGCCAATCATTGTAAAAAAGGATCTTTTGATGAAAATCGACTGGTCTCCATAGGGAATCCGGGTCAAGCGCGAGCGGAGCGATGCGGCACGGGCGATGATCCGGAGCAGAAGAGAAGATGGGTCGATGGAAAGATCAAATGCCCCTCCTGCAATTTCCGGCGGCGTGCAGGCCTCCATGATGTAATCCGGCGCGTTGGGAGGGAGCTGCGTATCCGCGTGCAGAAACAGAAGTGTCCGGCCGCCGGCGGCGCGGGCTCCGGCGTTCATTTGCGAACCGCGACCGGCCGGCGCGGTCAGTGCGATCACGTCACTGTGCCGGATTACGTCAATCGTGCTCCTTTGTGGATCGCCATCAACCACGATGATTTCGCATGCATAACGAGACTCGGGAAAATGCAGTCCGGTAAGGGTGTTGTTGATGCTGTCCTGTTCGAAGAGCACCGGGATGATAATGGACAGGTCGGCGGGCATCAGAGGCTGTTTTCGACGCCGCATATACCGGTTCCCATTAGATAAGCGGCCGTGACCGGAGCAAAGGTATCTCCACGGGCAAGTGAAAGCGCCAGCGCGCCAAGATCCGCTAATGAATCGATATCGCGCCATGTTGGGAGACGATGCACGAGAGCATGGCATTCGGTCAACCGTGCCAGGGTGTTCGCATACACGGATGCCGTGCTCCAGGCAATGTCTTTAAATATCGAAGGCCGGAATGTATCCGAACGGAAGCTGATGAGATAATAACCGCCGTCGAGCGCCGGACCGATGACCGCGTCATGATCGGCCAGAGCGGAGAATGCATTTGTGAAAATCGTGGCGGGCAGGTCAGGGGTGTCGGTGCCGACAAGAATCGCCCTGTCGATGCCGGATGCAAACGCCGATGCAAACGCATTTGCCATTTTCTCACCGAGATCCTTTCCGTCCTGAGCCTGGCAGGTAATCCCGTTTCCGAGCCAGTCTCGCATGATGCCTCCGGAATCCGGCGGATCATAACAAAGCCGTACCGGGAGTCCGGCCTGACTGAGCGTATTGAGGGTATCCATTACAAAGCACTTGTACAAATCCACGATCCAGCCGGCGTCAAGATTCGGGGTCAAGCGCGTCTTGACCTGGCCCGCAACCGGAGCCCGGGCGAAAACAAGGATGACTTCCCGTTGCGGCGGTCCCCTCCGTTCGTCGTTGCGGGTTGCATTTAAATTTTTTTTTTCCATGAAACCGGTAATGGAATCAGTGATTGAACATGCATGGATTATCTGTCATAGATGTCATAGTGGTGTAATTCCATTTTGCATTCAAGCGGCATCTATGTTGGCCGCGTCGTCGGCTCCTCGACTTACTGGCAGTAAGCCTGCGCCGCCGCCTTGATGTCATCTTGAATGCAAAATGGAATAACTAGTGCCTGAACGAAAAAATTTATTATTCAAAAAATCCTTATGGTTATGAATTTAGTTTCACATGAAGATTCTTCAAAAATTGGAGCTTTTCTCGCATATTTTTCTTGACATAAAATTGAACTAATGATATATGGCATCGAAATTATTTATGATTTAAATTTAAGTAAGTTTTTTAACTGGACAGTGTCGAGTTCTAATCATGCGGCCATTTTGAAGCCCGGTAATCTATCGTAAAATGCCACACGATGCCTTCACAGATGCGGGACAGGATCGGCCCTTTACCAGCATGGCGATAATCTGGAACGAATGTCCCATGATATAGGGTGGCTTGGAATTGTTGGCTGATTCTTGATGAAGGCATTTGACGGCGGGCATCTTGCGCCCTTCCTTGGCGACCTTCAAACCATCGGCGATCATCACCATGAACCCATCGACGAAAACCGGCTGAAAAATGCGCATAGCCAGCCGGAACCACATGGCGCAAATCGCTTCGATATTCAAAGCGTTTGAGTGAAAATGGTGAAGAAGTCTTCTGTAGCAGACGCTTTGCAGGAATGCGGATCGGATAAAGCTGGTCACGCCCAGGCGTTCAGTTCGAACGCT
>CAYZXZ010000164.1:0-5652 GCA_964481615.1 uncultured Desulfobacteraceae bacterium
CAGCGCCGAACGGGGTGGCGCTGGAACGCTGAATACCCGTATTCATGTACGCGCCGTTGTCGTAGCAGACGTATAACATGTCGTGTCCGCGCTCCATGGTCCCGGAAAGACTCTGAAAACCGATATCATAGGTGCCGCCGTCGCCAGCGAATACGACAAAGGAGATGCCCTGGTCGATTTTTCCCTTCTTTTTCAAAGCCCTGTACATGGTTTCAACGCCCGACAAGGTGACGGCCGCATTTTCGAAGGCTGAATGTATCCATGGAATTTTCCAGGAAGTATAATCGGAGATGCAGGTGGTTACTTCGAGGCACCCGGTGGGCGAGCAGGCGATCACCGGTTTGTCCGCGGCGAGCAGAACCATTTTGACCACGATGGCCGCGCCGCATCCGGCGCACATTCTGTGTCCCGAAGCCAACGGGACTTCTTTTTCCGCAAGTTCTTTCAGTTTAAGCGATGCTGACATGATATTCTCCTTGAATTAAAATCCATTACAAAGATGGAAATTTATTCCTTAATGCTGATGTATTCTTTAACGTCGCCGACGGACAGGCCGGCGGCGACATCGGATGCCTCCTGGATCGCCCGGAGCGCGTCCTTCGGCATGTAATCCCGGCCCCCGAGACCGTAAATCCGGTTGATGATGCGCGGTCTTTCATTGAAAGGATATAAGCTTGCGGCGATTTCGACGAACATCGGCCCGTAGGCCCCGAATGAATCAACGCGGTCAAGAACGCATACCGCTTTTAAGTGCCGCAGCGCTTCCCCGATTTGAGTGTATGGGAAGGGCCGAAAAAGTCTCGGCTTTAAAAGACCGACTTTAATTCCCCGGGCCCGGGCTTCATCTACAACATCCTTGCTGGTTCCGGCGGCTGAATTCAAGATGACGATGCCGATTTCCGCATCTTTCAGCTTATACGTCTCGAACAAGCCGTATTTTCGTCCGGATATTGTTTCAAACTCGGCGGCCACATCGACAACCACCTGGGATACGCCGGCCATGACGTCGTGCTGGACCTTCTTGTATTCATGATACTGATCGGTGAGGATCAGCGGCCCGTAGCTAACGGGGTGCTTGATATCCAGCAAGGGGTTTTGGGCCGTGAAATCTCCCACGAATGTTTTGACGACATCGTCGGGCAGATATTCCATCCGGTTTATGGAATGGCTGATGATGAAGCCGTCCATGCACACCATTACCGGAAGGCGGATGGCGGGGTGTTCAGCGATGCGAAACGCCTGAATGATGTTGTCGTATGCTTCCTGGGCATTTTCGGACCACAATTGTATCCAGCCCGAATCCCTTGCACCCATGGCATCCGAATGGTCGCAGTGGATATTCAAGGGGGCCGACAGCGCCCTGTTCACCACCGACATGATAATCGGAAGACGCATTCCGGATGCGACAAAAAGCATTTCCCACATCAGCGCCAGTCCCGGTCCGGCGGTGGCCGTGGCCACCCTGCCGCCGGCCGCCGAAGCGCCGATGCAGGCGCTCATGGCGCTGTGTTCGCTTTCCGTCAGTATAAGTTCCGTTGTAACGAGCCCGTCGGAAACAAAATCGGAAAACCGCTGCATGAGATCGGTTTGCGGCGTGATCGGATAGGCGGCGCATACATCGGGATCAATCTGTTTTAATGCTTGGGCCATGGCTTCATTGCCGGTGGCGGCGACAACCGTTTTCATCATTTATACTCCTCCTCCTGCATGACAATTGCCTTTTTCCCTTTTTTGCCGGGGCATTCGGTAGCGCAGATGCCGCACCCTTTGCAGTAATCGTAATTAAAGCCGTCCATTTTTCCGGCCGCAACGTTTACCGCCATATCCGGGCAGTAAAGCCAGCAGAAAAGGCAATTGATACAATTTTCTTTCAATGAGACAGGTATGGACGATCGCCATGAGCCGGTCTTGATTAAAAGGGAGTTGCCCGGATTTGTAATCACCGGGCCTGCGTTTAATTCTTTGCATCCTCGCGGTTTCATATCTCGCGCACCTCCTCCCATCCTTTTTTCACGGCATCACAATTCCCATCCACTATCTTCTGGGAAAATTTTTTGCCGAAACTTTTTGAGACATCCCAGACGACCGTATCCAAATCGACAAGGCCCGTGATTTTCGCCAGAGCGCTGACCATAGGCGAGTTTGGCAGGGCCCGGCCGATGGTGTCCTGCGCGATTCTGGAAGCTTCCACGGCGTATGCCCTTTGGCCGGGATCGAGCCGGAGCTTCTTTTTGATCACCTCAATGTTTTTGCTGGCGTTGAGCAGAAAAATCGCATGTTCGCCTGCGCCGGCGGACACATCAATGCCGTCAAGCAATGTGAGATCAACGATAACAACAATATCAGGCCGCAATACGGGGCAATGCATCCGCAGTTCCTTTGCGCTTATCCTGTTATAGGCCTGCAGGGGTGCGCCGGCCCGCTCGGGCCCGTATTCGGGAAACGCCTGAACATATCGGCCGCTGCTCAGACATGCGTCGGCGAACACTTTGGCGGCGGTGACGGTACCTTGGCCGCCTCTGCCGTGCCACCGAATTTCAACCATTTCACTCATGATTTCTCCTTTCGCGTGGTCAAGTAAAGGGTCCATAATCTATAATTTACAATAATCTGCTGAAAGAGCTTTTTTCCGATCACTTAAAAGTCGAAAAGCCCGCTTAAAATTTATCCTTGGCCAGCATCTGACGGAATTCAGCAAAAAGGTAGCCCGCATCATGCGGCCCGGGGGACGCTTCCGGATGGTACTGCACGGCCATCAGCGGCAACCCGCGGTGGCGGAACCCTTCCAATGTTCCGTCATTTAAGTTGATATGGGTCAGTTCCAACTCCCGCGCATCCAGACTGTCAGGGTCCACGGCGAATCCGTGGTTCTGGGAGGTGATCTCCACCTTTCCGGTGAGCAGGTTTTTCACGGGCTGATTGATCCCCCGGTGTCCGAATTTAAGTTTATATGTTCTGCCGCCCAGGGCCAGGGCCATGAGCTGGTGTCCGAGGCAGATCCCAAACATGGGTCTGAAACCGAGCAGATCTCGTATAGTTTGGATCGCATAGGCCGCCGGCTCCGGGTCGCCCGGGCCGTTGGACAAAAAAATTCCGTCCGGCGAAAGGGCGCGCACCGTATCGGCATCGGTTGTCGCCGGGATGACGATTATCTCGAATCCGGCGTCCTCAAGGCATCTGAGAATGTTGTGCTTGATGCCGAAATCAAAGGCCGCCATCGACGGTTTTGTTCCCTTGAATCGCCAGATGACATTATCAAGCCGCTCAAGCGGCGCGTCCAAAAAATTCTTGTCGCCTTCCAGCCAGCGATACGGTTTGTTTGTCGAAGCGGCACGGGTCAGATCGCGGCCCTGCATGGCCAGAACAGCCCTGGCCCGGGACCCGCAGGAGCGCGGGTCAAGGTCTGTGGTGGAAACAAAAGCGCGCATGGCGCCTGCCGTGCGGATATGCAAGGTCAGGGCGCGCGTGTCCAGCCCCTCGATGCCCATCTTTCCATGCCGCCGAAGAAAGGCCGCCAATGTTTCCGTGGCGCAGTGGTTGCTGGATTCCGGCTGATACTCCTTGACGATAATGGCCTCTGCCTGGATGGAATCGGACTCCATGTCTTCCGGGTTGACGCCGTAATTTCCGATGAGCGGATAGGTCATTGTCACCATTTGCCCGCAGTAGGACGGATCGGTTAGAATCTCCTGGTAGCCGGTCATTCCCGTGTTGAACACGAGCTCCCCGGAGGCTTCGCCGGGACCGGTAAACGAGCGGCAGTCAAAAACACGGCCGTCTTCAAGGACCAGCAGGGCCGTTTCCGTTCCGGCCGTTTCTTGTGATAAAGAATTCTTATTTTCTTTCATGTTTTTCGAATGTCTGTTTCAATAATCAATTTTGCGCCACACGTGCGGCAAAAGACTCGGAATGTTTCCGGGTAAAAAATATTGTTCCTTATATATGGAATTATAATGCCTCTTTTAGTGCGGCATGGGCGGCGGCCAGCCGGGCGACCGGAATCCGGTAGGGGGAACAGGATACATAGGTCAGCCCCAACCGGTGACAAAAATCGATCGACTGCGGATCACCGCCGTGTTCTCCGCAAATTCCGCATTCTATATCCGGCCTTACGAGGCGCCCCTTTTTAACGGCGATCTCCATTAACGCCCCCACACCGTCCCTGTCGATGGCGGCAAACGGGTTTCCAGGCAGCAATCCGTTTGCCAGATATTGAATGAGAAATCCGGTTTCTGCATCATCCCTTGAGATTCCAAAGGTGGTCTGGGTAAGATCGTTGGTGCCGAATGAAAAAAAATCGGCATGTTCGGCAATCTGATCGGCGACCAGCGCAGCCCGCGGGACTTCGATCATGGTTCCGAACTTGTAGTCGATTTTTATGCCTTGCGCCTCCATGACCTCGCAAGCAGCATTTTTAACAACTTCGTGCTGCAATTTGAGTTCATTCGGATGGCTGGCAAGAGGAATCATGATCTCCGGATGAACGGATATTCCCTCCTTTGCGACCTGGCAGGCGGCTTCAAAAATGGCCCTCACCTGCATGGAAGTCAGATCGGGAATCATGATGCCCAGGCGAACGCCGCGCAGTCCCAGCATGGGGTTGGCTTCCTTCATGCCGACCGCGCGCTTGAGTACCTGTTCCTTTATCTGGATGCTTTCCAGGAGGGCATTGAGTTCTTCCATTCTGGAGGCGTGCTGCATCTGCAGCTTAAGATCGAAAAGCTCCTGCATCAAGACGATGGTATCGGGCAGGAATTCATGCAGCGGGGGATCAATCAGGCGGATAATGACCGGCATTTTGTCCATTACCCGGAACAGGCCGGCGAAATCTTCCCGCTGGAACGGTAAAAGGGCGTCAATGGCCTCCTTGCGATCCACCGGCCGATCCGCCATGATCATCTTTTGAACCAGGGGGAGCCTGTCGGCCTCAAAGAACATGTGTTCGGTGCGGCACAGGCCGATTCCCTGAGCGCCATAGTCCCTGGCCCGTTTCGCATCCTGCGGATAGTCGGCGTTTGCCCACACCCCCAAACGACGATACTCATCAGCCCAGGCGAGCAACTTAAGCAGCCAGGGATCCTGGATATCGGGGATCATCGTGTCGATCTTTCCGATATAGACCTTGCCGGTGGTGCCGTCCACGGAGATCCAGTCGCCCTCTTGAACCGTGATTTCTCCCGCCGTCATCTGCCGTTTGACAAGATCGACGTTAATGCCGGATGCGCCCACTACCGCGGGCTTGCCGAACTGCCTGGCCACCAGGGCGGCATGACTCGTGCGCCCGCCCTTGCTCGTCAGAATCCCCGCCGCGGCCAGCATTCCATGAACATCGTCCGGTTTGGTTTCCGGCCGGACCATGATAACCGGCTTGTTTTGTTTCTTTGTCCAGCCTTCCGCCAGATCCGCGTCAAAAACGGCGACCCCGCATGAGGCACCCGGCGAAACATTAAGGCCGACGGCCAACTCCCGTCCCGCGGCCTGCGCTGCTTTTACGGCCTCCGGATCAAACTGGGCATGAAGGAAAAAGTCCACCTGTTCGGGAGAGACTCTTAGAACCGCTTCCTGCCTTGTGATCAACCCTTCGTCGGCCATATCCACCGCTATGCGAACCTCTGCCCGGGCAGTGCGTTTTCCGTTGCGGGTCTGAAGCAT
>CAYZXZ010000165.1:0-5637 GCA_964481615.1 uncultured Desulfobacteraceae bacterium
TTTCCCGAAAAGGTCTGTTATAGGCTCATGGTTATACTGCCTCGGTCTCAATGTCCTGGGCGTATAAAATTCGGCTGAAGGGAGATTTTTGTAAATGGATAACATGATGAACAAAACGCAAGACAAGCAGTTGGACACGGAACAGGAAGTCAATTTTACGGCACAAGCCGGTGATGATGGCGTCATGGGAGAAAATCCGCGGGCGCATTCTCCTGCCGGGGTCTCGGACCAGAGCATGGAAGAAATGATGGAATGGTACGAGGAGAGCCTCAAGCAGTTTGAAGAGGGCGAGGTGGTCAACGGCACCATTATCTCGGTTGACAGGGATTTTGTGCTGGTGGATGTAGGGTATAAATCCGAAGGCCAGATTCCTATTCATGAATTCATGGATGAAAGCGGGAAAGTCAATGTCAAACTCAATGACCGGGTTGAGGTCATGGTGGAGTGCTGGGATGAGGAAGAGGAACGCGTTTTCCTGTCCAAGGAAAAGGCCGCCAAGGTCAAGGTGTGGGATGCCATCAAGGAGATTTTTGAATCCGACACCACCATCGAAGGCGTGATCACCAATCGGGTCAAGGGTGGATTTTCCGTGGATGTCGGGGTTCAGGCATTTCTTCCCGGATCTCAGGCAGATCTGCGACCCATCCGAAATCTCGATGAAATGGTCGGCAAGACCTTTGATTTCAAGATATTGAAATTCAACCGCAAACGGAACAACATCGTATTGTCTCGTCGGGCGATTCTGGAAGCGGACAGAGAGTCCAAGCGGTCTTCCACCCTGGCCGCCATCGAAGAAGGCAAGGTCATGGAAGG
Organism: uncultured Desulfobacteraceae bacterium; assembly: GCA_964481615.1. Taxonomy (GTDB): domain Bacteria; phylum Desulfobacterota; class Desulfobacteria; order Desulfobacterales; family Desulfosalsimonadaceae; genus SURF-33. The sequence goes on from CAYZXZ010000165.1 coordinate 814, forward strand.
GGTGGTGAAGAATATTACGGAATACGGCATTTTCGTCGATCTGGGCGGCGTGGACGGCCTCCTGCATATCACCGACATATCCTGGGGAAGGGTGAAGCATCCATCTGAAATGTATGCCGTCGGTGATTCCATCACCGTCAAAATCCTTTCCTTTGATGAGACCAATGAACGGGTTTCCCTCGGGATGAAGCAGCTTGTGGCGGATCCATGGTCCATCGCAAAGGAAAAATATCCCGTGGGCACCCGGGTGACGGGAAAAGTGGTCAGTCTGACCGATTACGGCGCATTTATCGAGGTGGAAGCAGGGATTGAAGGACTGATTCATGTGTCTGAAATGTCCTGGACCCGTAAAATCCGCCATCCCTCCAAGGTTGTCAGCGTCGGGGAAATGGTCGATACCATTGTTTTGGATATCCGGCCGGAAAGCCGGCGGATCTCTCTGGGCATGAAGCAGATCCTGCCGAATCCCTGGGAGATGATCAGCGAGAAATATCCGGTGGGCTCCACCATCGAGGGCAAGATCAAAAACATCACCGATTTCGGTGTTTTTATCGGCATTGATGACGATATCGACGGTCTGGTCCATATTTCCGATATTTCCTGGACCCGGCGGATCAAGCATCCTTCCGAGCTTTATAAAAAAGGAGACGTGATTCAGGCCAAGGTGCTCGATATCGACAAGGCCAACGAACGGTTTTCCTTGGGCATCAAGCAATTGTCGGAGGATCCCTGGAAATCCGTTTCCCATCGCTATCCGGTTGGCTCGGAGATCAGCGGCACCATCACCAACGTGACCGATTTCGGTATTTTCGTGGAACTGGAAGAAGGGATCGAGGGTCTGGTGCATGTTTCTGAAATCAGTAAGGAAAAGGTAAAGACCCCTGTTGGCCTCTATAACATTGGCGATACGTTGACCGCGCGGGTTATGCACATCAATACGGATGAGCGGCGCATCGGGCTTTCCATCAAACGCCTGGAAATGGACGATGAACAATCCATCATCGAGGAATACGTTTCCAACATGAAGGCCGCACCGGCCAGCCTGGGTGAAATCCTGAAGGAAAATCTCCAGGAGAAATTCAACAGCCAGGCCCGGAAGAACGAATCCATTGCCCAGGCGGCTGAATCAGCCCGGGAATCGGAATCAACGGCTGAGAGAATACCCCCGGAAGCGGAAATTGCTGCGGCCGAAGAAGCATCTCCGGAAACGGAAACATCCGAAGTGCAAGCTTCGGATAGTGACACGGTTGATGAGCAGGACGATGTCCGGGAGGACAAGCCGGAATAGAAGGAGAAATCTCCCCTGGCGGTTTGAAAAACAGTTTGACACCGCGCAAAGGGGAAAAACAGATGATATAGGGGTGGCGCTGCGCGACGGAAATCAGATCAGTGCGTCATCCCTATATTTGTTCTATGATGCGATGTGTTGGCGCATCATAACGCAGGAAAATCTCACAAAAGGGTTCCCATGTTTTCCAGAAGACATCCCTATCTCTATTTTATGCTTGTTTTTACGGCGATCGTGTCCGCTACGATGATCATCACGGCGATATTGGGCTTGGCCGGCTCCATGCGGTCGACAATATCCTTTGGTGAAAAGGTAGGCGTGGTGGAAATCAATGCGTTGATCATCGATTCAAAGGATCATATCGGTCAGATCAAAACATTTACGGAAGATGACGCGATCAAGGCCATTGTCATTCGGGTTGACTCGCCGGGCGGAGCCGTGGCCCCTTCCCAGGAGATTTTCCGGGAGATCCGCAAGGCGGCCGCCGTCAAACCGGTCATTGCATCCATGGGCACCATAGCGACTTCCGGCGGATATTATATTTCCGCAGCCGCGGACGGGATCATCGCCAACCCGGGAACCATCACCGGCAGCATCGGCGTGATCCTGGGATATACGAATTTTGAAAAGCTTTTTGAAAAAATCGGCCTTTATCCGGTGGTGATCAAGAGCGGCGCGTACAAGGATATCGCTTCCCCGGTCCGTGAGATGACGCCGGAGGAAAAGGCGCTTCTCCAGCAGTTTTCAGACGGGGTGCACAACCAGTTTGTCGAACACGTGGCCGAAGGCCGGGGTATGGCCGTTGATGAAATCCGGCAAATTGCCGACGGCCGCATTTTTTCCGGTGAAACCGCACTGTCGCTTGGGCTTGTGGACCGCATCGGCAACCTTGAGGACGCTATTGAATGGGCCGGCCGCGAAGGCGGGATCAAGGGTCCCATCGACACGGTCTATCCGCCGGAAAAAAAGCTTCCGTTTCTGCGGTACCTGCTGGAAGAGGCCGTGTCTGAAATTCGGACAATATCGGCGCGACAGGGCGGTGCATCGCCCATAACCGGCGGTTATATCTATTATCCGGAGTAAGGTACGGATTCAGGTTTATTTTATTCAAAAAGGCTGATATCGCCGACGCCCTTTCGAATCACCTCCGGGATGTCATTGATCAGAGAAATGACACTGGAGGGTTCTCCGGGGACAGGGCCGCCGTCGATGACCATGTCGATATGCGCGCCGAAATGGTCCTGAATGATGGACGGGTCATGGAGAATCTCGCCGTCGCCAAGGCCGGCGCTGGTGGAAATAATAGGATTGCCGAGTCCTTCCACGAGTTTGAGGCATATTTCATGGGCCGGGACCCGGATACCGGCTGTTTTCCGTTTGGTGAGCATGATCTTGGGGACCATTTTCGACCCCTCGAGAATAAAGGTATACGGCCCGGGCAGAAGACGTTTCATGGTTTTATAGGCGTAATTGGAGACCTTGGCATACTGGCTGATATTGGTCAGGTCGGAACAGACGAAACTAAAAGGGGCGTTCCTGTCCCGCTGTTTCAGGCGGTAGATCCTTTCAATTGCCTTTTTGTTTAAGATATCGCAACCGATGCCGTAGAAGGTATCCGTTGGATAGGCGATGATGCCGCCGTCCTTGAGGATGCCGACCGCCTGGGCGATCAGACGCGGCTGCGGGTTTTTCGGATTGATATGGACCAGCATGAAACAGATTCCCGCCTGTAAAAACCATGCAAAGCGTGATAGGTTTATTTATAAGGATCATGCCTGTTATTGTCGGCAGTTTTATGATAATATAATCACCCTTGTCAAGTTTGGATCGCTATGAATTTTGCCGCTATTGAAAACAAGACGGAGGCAACATGATTAAATCACCGCCTGAAGAAGTCTATTCATTTGACGATGTTCTGATATTGCCGAATTATTCTAATGTGTTGCCAGGAGAAGTCGATACCGGCACGCGACTGACGCGCAACATCAGCCTTAATATTCCGCTGGTGAGCGCTGCCATGGATACGGTCACAGAGGCCCTGACGGCCATCAGTATGGCGCGGGAAGGGGGGATGGGTTTTATCCACCGCAATTTGAGCATAAAAGACCAGGCCCGGGAAGTGGAGCGGGTGAAAAAATCCGAAAGCGGCATGATTATCAATCCTATTACAACGGAGCCCGATGTCCCCATCCGAGACGTGCTGTACCTGATGGAACAGTATCATATTTCCGGTGTGCCGGTGACCCGCGGGGACCGACTGGTGGGCATCGTCACCAACCGGGACCTGCGGTTTGAAACCGACCTTGAAAAAAAGGTCTCTGATGTGATGACCAAAGAGAACCTGGTGACCGTATCTGAAGGGATCGGTTTGGAGGAATCCAAAAAGCTGCTGCACAAACACCGTATCGAGAAGCTGCTGGTGGTCAACAGCCAGGGTCGACTAACCGGCATGATCACTATCAAGGATATTGAAAAAATAAAAAAATTCCCCAAGGCATGCAAGGACGGTCTGGGCCGGTTGCGGGTCGGCGCGGCCGTCGGCGTGGGATCGGATATGGAGGCGCGTGCGGAAGCTCTGGTCAAAGCCGGCAGCGACGTGCTTCTCATTGATACGTCACATGGACATTCAGCCAATGTTATCAAGGCCGTCAAGCGCTTGAAGGATATATTCAAGAATATCGATATCATCGCGGGCAACGTTGGCACGGGCAGGGGGGCCGAGGAGCTGATCAATGCCGGCGTCGACGGGGTTAAAATCGGCATCGGACCGGGATCCATCTGCACCACACGGATCATCGCGGGCATCGGCGTGCCCCAGCTGTCGGCCATCATCAATTGCCGCTCCATTTCCAATAAAAGCGGCGTTCCCCTGATCGCCGACGGCGGCATCAAATATTCCGGGGATATTACCAAGGCCATCGGTGCCGGGGCTCATGCCGTCATGATCGGCGGCCTGTTTGCCGGAACCGAGGAAAGCCCGGGGGAAAAAATTATTTTCCAGGGCCGCAGTTACAAGGCCTATCGCGGTATGGGCTCCCTTGAAGCCATGCAGCAGGGGAGCAAGGATCGCTATTATCAGGGAGATGAAACAGACGGCGATAAACTTGTTCCGGAAGGCATTGTGGGCCGCGTGCCGTACCGGGGCACCATCGCGGAAAACGTTTTTCAAATGGTGGGCGGCCTCAAGGCGGGAATGGGTTATGTGGGATGCCGCACCATCGAGGATCTGCGGGAAAAAGCGCGGTTTGTCAAAATCAGCGCGGCGGGCCTGAGGGAAAGCCATGCCCACGACGTGATCATCACCAAGGAAGCCCCCAACTACAGACTGGATTAGGCGACCGATGGCGATGATGGATGCATCAACCGATACCGGAAAAACAGAAGTTGCAACGGCGCGACCTGCGGAAAATTTCGTTCATCTGCATGTTCATACCGAATACAGCCTGTTAGACGGCGCTATCCGGATTGAACCGCTGCTGACCCGGGTCAAGGAATTCAACATGACAGCGGTGGCCGTGACGGATCACGGCACCATG
>CAYZXZ010000166.1:0-1763 GCA_964481615.1 uncultured Desulfobacteraceae bacterium
AAACGCCATGAATCTCTTGATGATGGGTAAGGAAACCGCCTATTCCATGGGCGTAAACGTCAATGTGATGACCGTGGTTCTGCTGGTTATTACATCGTTTATGGTGAGCGCCACGGTAAGCCACTGCGGGCTGGTGGCCTTTGTCGGACTGGTGATTCCTCACCTGTTCCGGCTTGTGCTGGGAGCGGATCATAGGGTTCTGGTGCCGGCCTGCATCTTCGGCGGAGGCGCGTATCTGGTGCTTTGCGACCTTTTGGCCCGGATCCTTCCCCGGTCCGGCGAAATGCCCGTGGGCGTGATTACCGCCATGATCGGCGCCCCGGTATTTATCCTTCTGCTGAAAAGGTCGTCCCGATGACCCTGGCCGTCCGCGCCCGCAATCTCTCCTATGCCTATCAAACAACCCATGTATTAAACGGGTTATCATTTACCGTCCGGCAGGGTGAATTTTTCATTATCATCGGTCCCAACGGCTCGGGGAAGACCACCCTGGCCAGGATCATCGCCGGTCTGCTGAAACCGAAACAGGGGGAAATCGACATTTTCGGGAGACCCATGACGGCTTATGGTCGAAAGGAGAGGGCCCAGAGAATCGCTTTTGTCCCCCAGCTCATTCCAATGGATTTTTCCTTTGCCGTCAAGGACGTGGTGCTGTTTGGCAGGACCCCTCATCTGGGCATTTTCGGCCTGGCCACGGACGCGGATGCGGCGCTTGCCCGTCAGGCCATGGCCTTTACCGAAGTGGACCATCTTGCAAACCGTCAGCTGGACCAGCTTTCCGGCGGCGAGCGCCAACGGGTTTTTATCGCCCGGGCCATCTGCCAGGATTCCGAACTGATGGTCCTTGACGAGCCCACCGCATCCCTTGATCTTTCCCATCAGCTGCGGATCATGGATCTGATGGAAAAAATGAAGGCCGAAAAAAAGATCACCGTGGTCATGGTCTCCCATGATCTCAATCTTGCCGCCATGTATGCGGACACGCTGCTGTTGATCCACAGGGGGCGGATCACCCGGTGCGGGCCGCCGTCGGAAGTTCTGACGTATGAGACGCTGGAAACCGTATACGGATGCCCCCTGTTGGTGGATGAAAATCCGCTGGACCGTTTTCCCCGGGTCACCCCGGTTCCAGGCCGTTACATTCAACAGCAATCCAATACCGATGAATTCAGGAACAGGACCAGTTAGATCGCATAACTGAAGGGTCGGCATCAAGCGACATTAAATCCCGGTGAGTTTTTCCAGATTTTCCCGAGCAAAGTCAATGTCCGAATCGATGTCAAGGGCGATGCGGTAATAGGCCACGGCGTTTTTAATATCACCCATATCCCGGTAGTTGGACCCGATATTGGCGTAATCGATGGCCGAGGACGGATTCAGGCGGATGACCTCCTGAAAGGTGGCAATGGCTTTTTCGTGCTGCTTCAGCTTGAAATGGCAGAAACCCATGAGATTATAAATATCCGTGCGTTCTGCGTCCCATTCGCGCCCTTTTTGCAGGATCTTCAAGGCTCCTGCGTAGTCTTCCTGATCTTTCCGGCAGATGCCCATATAAACATAAATGGACGGGATATCCTGGGGGGCCGGGTTCAGTTCCAGGGCACTGCTGAAATGCCGGTAGGCGGTTTCCGGATCATCAAGGGACAGGAAACATTGCCCCATGTAAAACCGGATATAGTAGCGGCCGGACAGGCGCTTGTCGGCTTGCTCCAGAATCTGAAGGGCCGCGGCGGTATCGAATTTTTCGGTGATGAGCTTGCAGG
>CAYZXZ010000166.1:1773-5590 GCA_964481615.1 uncultured Desulfobacteraceae bacterium
CGAACATACCCACGCTGGTGGCCGCGGCCCGCTCCCGGAAACAGGCGCCTGGGACCATGGTGTAAAAGGCGGGGATAGCGAGTCCGGCATGGGTTGTGGGGATGGTGATGACCGAAAATCTCCGGTTGGAAAGGGCCGAGATGCAGTTGAAGACTTCGGTTTTGATGTTGGCGTCGGAAATATCGGGCAGATCCCTGATCCTGCGCATATGCGGCGGATGGGTCACGTAGGCGGCGGCTTCAATGGTGGAAAATTTCGGCAGGCCGGAGGCAACGTAGTTGGAAGAACTGATGAAGTCGCCGGCAAGCTGGGCCGTTTCGGCCAGGGCGCGACTGAAGGCTTTCTGGGGGCAGGGGGCCGTGCCGGCGGTCCAGACGATTTCGCTTTTTCCGGGAAACGTCCCGGGGTCCCAGGCCAGAACCCCCACCGTGGGAATGCCCATCTCCAGGGTGAAATCCGATACATGGAGTCGGATTTTGTTTTTCGCGTATTTGCCGATCATTTCCAGGAGTACGGGATCCGTGGCTGAAGCCGGATCAATGCCGGGGACAAGACGTTTCTCCCGGCATACCACGGCGGATACATGCCGTTCGACGATTTCACAGATTCCCTGGCACAGGGCTTCTTCGGCGCAGTTGCCCGCGGATGTGCCGTTGAACTGGTTGATGGCGAAAAACCAGTCAAAGGGTACCAGCAGTTCTGAATCATCGGTCAGATCGAATCCTCGGGTCCAGCGCATGGGCAGATCGGCGAAAATCTCCTTTGTAACGGCCAGGTCATCGGATGTGTCATGGACGGATTCGGCGATCAGATCAAAAGAGACGGCGCGATCTTTAAGATTTTGCCAAGTGTCTATGATAAAATTGTCCGGATTTCCGGCAAAGCTGTAGAAACTGAACCGCTCCACCAGCTCCATGACGGCGCTGGCTTCGGCCTGCTCCGGAGTGGCGCCTTTCCCCATCTGTTTGGTGGTGCCGGTCAGTCGGGCCGCGTCGGAACCGCACACGCTGAAAAAAACCGGTATATCCAGACGGCCGGTATCGATGCGCACGGTCTGTTCAAGAATGTCGAGATCGAGCTGTTTGAATTTGTCCTTGACATTCCGGATGGTTTCAGTCGGGGAAATGATCTTGTCCTGGTCCAGGGTGAATCCCTTTACGGCATCGGTCAGTCCGAGTATGTTTTTGTGCATATATCGCTCCATAAATATTGATACGGAACCATCAAGGTTCCTTTGCTCATGTTAATCTAAAAAACCATGGGAAAACATGGGCGGTCTATAGTAGAAATCAACGATGGAGTCAAGACATGGTTGAACGCGGATATGGACGCAAAATGATTTTTCCGCGTGACGGCCGGATCTGCGTTGCCCGATCCCATGCCGAAATATATCGATGGATGGTTGATGAAACGCGTATGGTATGGCATATATACAGGAATGGTAAATCTGAAAATGAACCCGTCAAAAGCGGCAGCCGCTGACAGGAGTGATGATGAGCGATAAGCGTTTATCCGGAAAACGAGGCCTTTCACCGGGGTCTCTGGTGTATGTCGGCGAGGAGAAAAAAATGCCCGCCAGGATCTCCGTCATGGCCTATGAAGCCGATAATGTGGAAGAATTTGTCGATATCTCCGTTGCGGAAGCCATTGAATATGAAAAAAGAGGGGGCGTCACATGGATCGATGTTTTCGGCATCCATGATGTTTCCTTGGTGGAAAACATCGGGAAGGCCCATGGTCTGCATCCGCTGACGATCGAAGATATCCTCAACACCGGTCATCGTCCGAAAATCGATGATCACGGTGATTATCTCTTTTTTATCCTGAAAATGGTCCACACCGATCCGGAAGACCGGTCCCTGCGGATCGAACATGTCTGTCTCGTGCTAGGATCCGATTTCATCATATCCTTCCAGGAGGTCGAAGGAGATGTGTTTGACCCGGTCCGCCGGCGGATCCGGACGGGAAAGGGGAAAATCCGAAAATCCGGAGCCGATTACCTGGCCTATGCCCTGCTGGATATGATTGTGGATCACTATTACGTCGTTCTCGATGAATTGGGAGAGGAGATCGAAACCCTTCAGGAAATGGTGCTGGCTAAACCGGATTCCGCCGTTCTTGCCCGGATCTATGACTGCAAGCATCGCCACCTGATGATCCGGAAATCGATATGGCCTCTGCGGGAAATAATCGGCGCGGTTCTTCGGGAGTCCTTTGACCTGATTCACGAGGATGTCCAGTTTTACATTCGCGACGTCTATGATCATATCATCCAGGTGGCCGACACAATCGAGACCTATCGGGACATGTTGGCCGGTCTTCTCGATATCTACATGTCGAGCGTCAGCCATAAAATGAACGAAGTCATGAAAGTACTCACGGTGATTGCCACGCTCTTTATCCCGCTGACATTTTTCGCCGGCGTCTACGGCATGAATTTTCATTATATGCCGGAACTGGAATGGCGGTTTGCCTATCCCCTGTTCTGGATATTCGCGATTGTATTGTTTACTGTAATGCTGATCCTGTTCAAGCGGAGAAAATGGCTGTAATCCGTCATGCCGCACGGGGAATCTGTTTTAAAAAATATTGGGGGGGTGTTTTTATGAAAAAAACAGTATTCGTCTGCATCTGTTTGTTGTTGGTTTGTTTGATTTCAACCGTTTTTTTCGTCCGACTTCGTTATGGCGGCGGGCAAACCGGTTTCCCGGATCGAACCTCTTCTCCGGTATTTGACGGAAGCGTCCTTGAGACTGCCGCGGAACTGATGGTGCCGCCGGGAAATCTGGCGGTGTCCGCGGATGGCCGGTTGTTTTTTTCATTTCATCCTGAAGCCCGGCCGGATATCCGCGTGGCCGAGTGGAAAGACGGAAAGGCCGGTCCCTATCCGAACCAAGCATATCAAGGCCCCGGAAAACAGGATATTTTTTTTAATACGGTGTTGTCGGTCAGGATCGATGCAAAGAACAGGCTCTGGACCCTTGATCTTGCAAATCATGGCATAGGACAGCCGCGACTGCTCGCGTTCGACCTGTCCAGCGATTCCCTGGTTCACCAATTCGATTTTCCAAAAGAATATGCCGGATTCGGCTCGCATTTAAATGATTTCCAGATTGATCCGGCGGCCGAAACTATTTATATCGCCGATGCGTCAATCTTTGCAAAAACGCCGGCCATACTCGTCTATGACATTTCCTCCCGCACATGCCGGAGGCTTCTTGAGAATCATCCGTCGGTCATTCCGGACCCCTACATACCGGTTGTTCAGGGGCGGGTGATGCAGATATTCGGGATTTTTGCCATCCGTCCAGGCGTGGATTCCATCGTGCTTGACAAATCGGGTCACTGGCTATATTTCGCGCCCGTGACTAGTCATGATATGTACAGAATCAGGGCGTCGGATTTAAACGACAACAATTTGTCATCCCATGCGCTTTCCCGGCAGGTTGAAAAATTTGCCGAAAAAACCATGAGTGACGGACTGACCATGGATATCGATGGAAATATTTACATCACCGATCCTGAGAATTCCGCGATCGTTCGCCTAACGCCGGAAGGCAATTTGGAGACGCTTGTAAAAGACGATCGTCTCCGCTGGCCCGATGGGCTGGGGTTCGGGCCGGACGGCTGGCTTTATGTAACATGCAGCGCACTGCATCAGGTCATCGGCAGGACCCCGGGATACATGAAATCTAATGCACCCTTTCAGATATATCGTTTCAAACCGGGTATTCAAGGCGTGCCGGGACAATAAGATATTTTAACGCCATTGACACTGTTTTTAAACTCAATTTTAATGGACAATTGAAGGAGGAAA
>CAYZXZ010000167.1:0-5578 GCA_964481615.1 uncultured Desulfobacteraceae bacterium
CGTAAATAAGGTTTTGGCCGTCTCGCACTTCCATCAGGCGGAACCTGCCCCGGCTGCAGCCGACGCGGCGGCCGAGTCCGGTTTTTCCCATGCGATCAAACGCATAAATAAAATAAGGAAGCTCCCGGGTGAAATCCCCGAAGAGGATAAGTTCGCAGGAAATCATGCCGTCTTTTTCAAAGGTGGTCCGGCTGTTTTCGGGCGGCTCGATCAGATAGGGATGGGGAATATGAGAATACCGGGCATCTTCTTGCGGTTTTCGGGCCAGTTGGGTTTCAAAAACCCGCACATAAAGGCAGCGTTCTTTCAACGGGCAATCCGGGCATGTCTGCTGTTTGAGGGCGCACACCACGTTTTTGACGGCCCGGCCGAATACGCCGTGGAAGGTTGATCCTTTAAAATCCGGCAGAATGGCCTGTTTTTCAAACCGGCAGGTAAATTGGTATTTTCCGTATTGAAGTCCCATTATCGCCCCATACCTATAAAAAATTGTCTTTTTGTCGTTTTCGCCGGCAAATGTTTCCCGCCGGTATTGTTTCCGTTATCGATAAACGGTGTTACATGTCGCTTTTTCAAAATTTTTTTTTAAAAAAATACCCCGGCCAGAATAAAACCGACGGTTTAATGGTACATAAACGGGAATAACATCGACGGATTTTCCCAGATCGTTTTAAGCACTGTGAAAAGATCCTCCTGTTTGATCATCGCAAAATATTCCGGGTTTAATTCAACCGCCGTCTGTTGGATGGCGGCATAGGCGGCCATGTGATCCGGGTCGAGGCTCCGGTCCGGATGAAACATCCCTGCCAGGCCGAGCAGTCCCATTACCCTAACGGTGGGGCCGAGGCCGGCCGACATGCAGATTTCAAGGCTTCGGGAAAACCAGTTTCGCGCCGCCTCTTTTTTATTCATCGTCAGGGCTATGCGGCCCATGTTGAAGCACCAGAGCTGCCAGGGATGGAAGGAATCGGGATTGAGATGGGAGGCAGTGACCCAATGGACATAATGCTTCTGCTGTTTTTCAAGGGGGACGTCGGCCAGGAAGCGGGCCAGCAATGCGTGCTGCCATTGGGTGAAATCGGGCAGTTTTGCAAACACCTGGCCCCATCCCGTAACCGCCAGGTAATCGAAAAGGGTTTGGCGGGCCCGCTCATGGTATCTGGCGCCGGCATCCAGCAGGGCATAACAGAGATAGTTGTTCTGTCTCCGCCATTCCGCGTCATATTCCGGCGTCGCGCCTTCCCCCAGAGCGCGTCTGGCCAGGCGGACCTGATTTTCGGTTTCCATCAGATAACGGGGGCCGCAAAATGCGAAATTCTGCGCCAATGTGCCGTAAATTCGGCCCAGTACGGGAAGCGTCGCGCATCCGGATGCACATTGCACCCGGTGCTGATCTTCCAGAAAAGAAACCAGTTCCTTGAGATCGGCGGGTATGTCCGGATGAAAATCATAACGGTTGTGACGCGCCACCAGATAATGGTTCAAAAAGCCGGCCACTTCCGCGATGTTTGCTTTTTTCACGGCTGGAAGCAGTTTTCGGGCCGTTCGGATGTACGGGACTGCCGCTGCGGTCTTGCCGCTATGATTGCACAGGGAAAGACCGGCGCTGTGCCATTTAAACGCGAGCAGCGGCCATGCGGCCGAAGCCGCCCGCAGTTCCTTGAATGATATCAGGTCGGCAACAGCGGCGGCAACAGCGAGATTCCCCCGATATACCGCCTGTTCGAACCGGTTTGTCAGTTCCGAAAACAGATCGCGATCTTTAAAAATACGGTTCATGACCGGCCAAACCTGTTTGTTGTCGGCGGCCCAGGCGATCCAGGAAGCGGGCATGGAAAAGACATTGCGGACAAACAGATCCGGCGTTTTGAGCATCCGGGAAAACAACATCAGGGATTCGGCCTTTTCCGGTAAAAAGAGCCGGGTGAACGTCCATGCCTGGCCGACGTCGGCAACCGGCAGCAGGTTCGGGAGTCCATCGGTGGTGCGAAGTCCGTTTTCCAGCGGGCAGATCAAGCCTTTGACGGCATGGGGCGACGATCGCGCCAGCCGGAGTTTTTCTTCGAAACCGCTGATGTTGGAAACCAGGCCGTCCGGTCCTATGCCGCCGGTGGCCGCCAGTCCATCCGGTATGGGCGTTTTTGACAGAACGGATAGAAAACCGACGGTCGCCGAAAGGGCCAGTGATCCGTCCGTGATGCGGGCGTAGGGTCGCGGCGCCATCAGGGGATAGGCAAAAAGAGATCTTTCTTTTGGCAACGGATGGATGGCGGCAGCGGCAGCGGCCGCATGACAAAGCCCGTTCCTGGCGGCGGCATCCATCAGGTGGTCGGCCCAGTCCGGCCAGAGCGAGCCCGGCCCGGCTGCCGGAATCAGGCCGATGATCAGAAACCGAAGATAGCCGACGCTCCGATGGGTCAGCAGAATCGGAACCGGCTGCCAGCGGCCGCGAATCAGGATGGCCCAGTTCGGAAAAAGCCTTTCCGGTTGAACATGGCGGGATAGCCACGGTTTCATCCAGCCCGGCCGTCGGCCTTTATACAGAAGAACACCGGTTGTCAGATAAAGGTTGAACAAATCGGCGGCGGGATCGGCGGGCGGGAAGCCGGCCCTGATCCCATTAAACAGCCGGGTCAGCTCCGGCGGTGAGATGTTTTCGGGAAAACAATGGTCCGGGGCGGTAAAATATTCGGCCAGATGATCCATGGGAATATTGAGTTTTGCCAGGGATGCGATATGACGGAGATCCGCGCTCTTCATATCGTTATCCGTATTCCCGTTTTATCAGTGAGTTGAAATCTCAACGTTCTCTTTTTAAAAGCACAGAGGCCTTAGGCTTTCCGCCATCTGTCGTCTGAGCGTTTATAAATTCATGGAAACCGCCAGTTCCAGTTGCCCGTGAAGATCCTTGCATCCTTCGAATTCAAGATAAAATGCGCCGGTATCCCCATCAAATTCCACCCGTGACGCCGGCAGCGGCGGGTTGCCGGGAACCACCCAGAAACTGATCAACACGGCATCGGTAAGGGGTGTGGGCGGCATGGCAATACGCCCGCTTATGGTCAATTTCCCGTTGATTACCTTTTTTTGAAAAATACCGGCTTTCAGGGAAATGAAATGACGGATGGAACCATTCTGAAAAACAGCGTATTTCGCCAGGATATCAGCATCATCCGTTTGCGCTGCGCTGAGTCGTCGGAAACGGGCCAATCCAAGGGTTTCCTCCAGGGTTTCCGGCGGGCCGTCCCAATAGGCATCGGGGACCAGCTCTGTTATGGCGGCAATGGTTTCAGGGACGGAAAAAGAAACCGCCGGGCTCTGGTATAGTTCGTTGAGCAGGGCATCGGCCGCGGGGATGGAAAAAACCGAACCGACCTGGATCTCCAGATTTCGGAAATAGATTCTGGGGTCATTGTCATCAATGAAGGGTCGCGGCAGAAACGCCCATTCCGGCAGGCGGTCCGGATTGCGGCTCATTTCCAAAATCGCCTGGATCGTGGCCGCCCCAAGGTTTTTACCGAGAGCCGGGCTGAGAAAGGATGCCTTGAGGGTGTAGATGTTCCATGTTTCCACAAACAGGTCTATGTCACCAAGGCCCGTTTTTTTCCGGGGCATGATCAGGTCCCCGGGGCCGGCCAGGGCCGTATCGTGATAGGTCTGGGCCACGAAAATATCATCGTCGATTTCGCAGTGGGTATCGAGCACCATGACCAGGGGCGGGGAATAATAGTAGCCGTCCTGCCAGCGGGCCAGCTCCGGTTTGATCAACCGGAGCTGACCGGGCCTCATGCCTTTGGCGCGCCGGGAACCGGATGCCGGGGCTTTGTCCGTTTGTTGCCGGGCCCCTTGAATTTTTTCGGCGATGTCGCGCCAGTCGGCCATATCATCGGCGCGCCCGACGGCACAATAGGGGCATAACGACAGATGGGTATGATAATGCATGTGATGCTTCATTTCTCCGGCGATCATGCCGGACGGGCATGTCCGGAATTGTTTGGCCAGTGCAAGCGCTGCTTTACGGGTTCTCATTTTTTTATCCGCGTTTTTTAATCGATTTTACCAATCTATGACGGCATCGAGGGTCATTTTTTCAAATTGCGCATCAGGGTTTCATAAAACAGGGTGAATGCCTCTGGGTTGATGTCCTCAGGCGTCAGCCAGGGCAGATCGCGCATAAAATGGCGCAATTTTTCCTCGGCGTTTTCCAGGTGATAGGTCGGGCCGGATGCGCCTTTGTATTTCAATGCCTGGGCGATCTTTTCCAAGGACATGCCCCGGCCATGGCGCATCAGCAACACCGATTTTTCTTTCGCCGTCAGATGATTGGCGCATAGCTTCGCCCAGGCGTTCACCTGTTCCGCGTCGAAGGTTGCATCATCGGCGGGGTCCGGGACCGGGCCGGCCAGGGCTTCGGTTTCCTCAAGCGATACAACGCGCGGCATTGTCACATGCCGTTGCAGCCATCGGATAAAATCATAAACATCGATCCATACGGGCGTGCGGCCCCACATTTCAAAAACCGTATTCCAGAAATGGGCGCCAAGGGTCAGCAGGACGGTTCGGTGATTGACGGCATCGAAATCAAGGCGTTGAACCTGATCCACCGGAAAGGGGATGGTGGCAAGATCATCATCGGTCAGAGAGGGGATGATCCGGTTTTCCGGGGCGGGCCGGAGGCTGAAGGCCGAGGATTGCTTTGTTTTTTTAACCGCCAGGGTGGGTTTTGCCTTGCTGAATACGGAGGTGACGCGCTTGTACAGATATCGCCCGGCGTTCGTGCCGCGTTTTCTGACGTTTTCCTTTAAATGATTGATAAATGACGTATAAATATAGGCGTCGGGATTTGCGGTTTCACACAGAATCAGGGGCTCGATGTGGTCGGCTTTTTCCATTATGAAAAGACAGAGTTCGGATTCCAGTTCTGAAATCAGCGAATCATCGCGATCTGGAGAATCGTCTGAAACACCGGAACCCGATATGGATACCCGGTATTTTCCAAAATCAAGACGCCGGCGCGTCGCAAAAGCGACTTTTCGAAGAAGCTGCCGGCCCGCTGGCTCGGAAAGCCATTGCCGGATCGTTTGCCGGGTGGATCCATTGCGAGCGAGTTCATCGGTCATGTGATGGACCCTCTTCAACGATGCAGCCAGCCGGCACCTTGCCCCGAAAGGTCAGTTTCCCAGCGGAAAACGACGGGATATTGAAGCGGATCCTTTCCACGAGAAAGGATTTCTTGTCCATGATATAGCCGGTATATTCCAACCGACAGTCCTTTCGGATGTAGCGGGATTTTTTGTACTGTTTTTGCGTGGAACACGGGCAGACTTCTGCGCCGATATTATTGGGAAGCACTTTCAGGCAAAAAATCGGTCGACGTTTGAACGAAATGACTTTCCCAGGGAATCGCTGGTCGGACAAACCGTGGATGGTTTCATCCCGCATGCCCCAAAAGTAAAAACAGGGTTGCCAATAACGAACGGAAAGGGTGGGAAATTTCGAAAGGACACGATGATAATTCATACCGCAGCAATTCACGGTGACCGTTAAAAACCTTTAAAATCAAGGGCGGCGCCTTTTG
>CAYZXZ010000168.1:0-620 GCA_964481615.1 uncultured Desulfobacteraceae bacterium
AAAAGGCGCCGCCCTTGATTTTAAAGGTTTTTAACGGTCACCGTGAATTGCTGATATCCTATTGATTCCATCGTTGCCCGTCAACTCATATCTTACATACAATCAATAATATATTGACTTGACATGGTCCATCCGATATTTTGCCGGCATTATAGCAGATACAACGCCAACCACCAATCGATGAAATATCATGAAAACATATGATGATCTTGCGTCGCTTGTTCATGCCGCTGTTATCGCCGCTGTTACGGCAGGCTTTCGCGCCCTTGAAATATACAACCAGGATTTTTCCGTTGAGACCAAAAGCGATGATTTCCCGCAGACGCAGGCGGACAGAGACGCCCACGAAATCATTGTCTCCCGGTTGCGGGCATTTGAACTGCCGATCTTGAGCGAAGAAGGGCGTGACATCCCGTATGGCGAACGTCGTGTCTGGGAACAATTCTGGATGGTGGACCCCTTGGACGGCACAAAGGAATTTGTCAAGAGAAACGGGGAATTTACCATTAATATTGCCCTGATCCATCAGCAGTCTCCGATCCTTGGCGTGGTTTACGTGCCGGTTTTGCATCGTCTTTATTTCGCGGCTGTTGGCATGGGCGCTTTCCGATGCGACATTT
>CAYZXZ010000168.1:642-5548 GCA_964481615.1 uncultured Desulfobacteraceae bacterium
CCCGGTTCAATGGACGGACTCGTGGCGTCTTCACGGCGGCTGAGCGCTGATGCGTCCGGGGATCGCCCTTACACCATTGTCGGAAGCCGATCCCATGCCACACCGGAGCTTGAGGCTTATGTGGCGGAAAAACGACGCCGGCATGATGCGGTTGAATTTATTTCAACAGGGAGTTCTCTGAAGTTTTGTCTGGTGGCCGAAGGCGGCGCAGACGTGTATCCGCGAATGGGGCCGACCATGGAATGGGATACGGCCGCCGGCCATGCGGTTGCCGAGCAGGCCGGGGGGGCCGTATCGCGTGTCGACAATGGAAAATCATTGCGCTACAACAAGCCCGAGCTCTTAAATCCGTGGTTTATCGTAACCGCAAAACAGTGATATAATACTTTGACTGCGAAAGGGGTCATTTAACGGGTTGACCCGCGACATGAGCGGACCTGCTTGTAAGAAAACAATAAGCGTAGAGGCTGATTTCATGACCGATGCCACATTCGACGCCCACGGTGGCCCGTTGATCAACCTTTTGGTGGACGACGTCCGCGCGGCTCTGCTCAAGGATATCGCGCTCAACCTGCCGGAAATTTCGCTCAACGACCGCCAGATGTGCGATCTGGAGCTGCTCGCCACCGGCGGTTTTTCACCCCTTAAGGGATTTATGATCCGCTCGGATTACGAATCCGTGCTTGATCGTATGCGCCTGCAAAACAATATTCTGTGGCCCATTCCGATCTGCCTGGATATATTCGAACACAAGGCATTATCATTGGAAGTTGGACAATCCGTGGCCATGCGCGATCCCGAGGGGTTTCTGCTGGCGGTCATGCATATCGAGGATATATGGCAGGCGGACCGCGAAAAGGAAGCAAGGCAGGTTTATCAGACCACGGATAAGAGTCACCCGGGGGTTGCTTACCTTTTCGATAAAACCGGCGATTATTATATCGGCGGTGGTCTCGAGGTCATTTCATGTCCTCTGCATTTCGATTTTAAGCAGGCCCGCATGACTCCCGAGGAGATCCGATGCATCTATGCCAAGCTTGGCTGGTCCCGGGTGGTGGGGTTTCAGACCCCCAATCCCCTGCACCGGTTTCAATTCGAAATGACTACGCGGGCCATGCACCAGGCAAGGGCCAACCTGCTGCTAATGCCTGTGGCCGGCATGACCCGGCCCGGCGATTTTGATCATTATACCCGGGTGAGGTGCTACCAGGCCGTTGCCGGCCATTACCCGCCCGACTCCAATATCATGGCTCTGCTTCCATTGGCCATGCGCCTTTCCGGTCCAAGGGACGCCGTGCTGGATGCCATTATCGCGCGCAATTACGGGTGCAGTCATTTTATCGTGGGGCATGATCATGCCAGTCCCGGTCCCGATAAAAACGGAAAACCGTTTTACGAATGCGACCGTGCAAGAAGCGTTGCAACCGAGTTTAGCGCGGAGATCGGAGTGGATATCGTCACCTTTGAGGAGATCGTTTATCTGCCCTTTGAAGACGAATACCGGTCCGTCAATGAGATTCCCGAAGGGACCCAGACCATTTCCATGACCGGATCCGATATCAGAAGGCGCATCCGCGAGGGACGTCGCATTCCCGAGTGGGCCACGTTACCGGAGGTCATCGCGGAACTGCAGAAAGCATTCCCTCCGCCCCGGCGCCAGGGATTCACGGTGTTTCTCACCGGCCTGTCCGGCGCGGGCAAATCCACCATCGCCCAGGTGCTTTTATCACGCTTTCTTGAAATCGGCGACCGTCCGGTAACGCTATTAGACGGCGATATTGTCCGGCGAAATCTTTCCAGTGAGCTGACCTTTTCCAAGGAACACCGGGATATCAATGTTCGGCGCATCGGGTTTGTGGCCAGTGAAATCACAAAAAACCGCGGCATCGCTATTTGCGCGCCGATTGCGCCCTATGAATATACCCGCCGGGAAATCCGAAAAGTCATCGAGGCATACGGCGGGTTTATCGAAGTGCATGTGTCCACGCCCATTGATGAGTGCGAGCGCAGGGATCGCAAGGGGATGTATGCCAAGGCAAAGGCGGGGCTGATCAAAGGATTCACCGGCGTGGATGATCCATATGAAGCGCCCATTGACCCGGAACTCAGGATCGACACAAGCGACTTAACGCCTGTGGAAGCGGCACAGGAGATCCTGCTGTTTCTTGGAAAGAAAGGATTTATATAGCATGACGGATACGACATCCACCATCGCCGTTATCGGGCTCGGATATGTTGGTTTACCTGTTGCCGTTGCATTCGGCAGGCAATATCCCACCATCGGTTACGACATCAAAAAAACCAATATAGAGGCATACCGGGCCCACCACGATCCCACGGGCGAACTGACGCCCGAAGAACTCAAGGCCGCTATGTTTCTGGAGTACACCGCTGATCCGGAAAGACTGAACGCGGCGGATGTGATCATCGTTGCCGTTCCCACTCCCATTGATGACGCACGCCAGCCGGATTTGAGGTCGTTAAAAGGCGCAACCGAAACCGCCGGCCGTCACATGCGCAAAGGGGCCATTGTGGTGTTCGAGTCCACGGTCTATCCCGGCACTACCGAAGAGGTCTGCGTGCCCATTTTGGAAAAGATGTCCGGATTTAAATGGAAGATGGATTTCAACGTGGGATATTCGCCTGAACGGATCAACCCTGGCGATAAACAACACACCCTGTCCACTGTGATTAAGGTCGTAGCAGGCGATACCGACGAAACCCTGAGACGTCTGGCCGATCTCTACGGATCTATCATCCCCGCCGGCATCTATCCCGCGCCGAGCATCAAATGCGCCGAAGCCGCCAAGGTGATTGAAAACACCCAGCGGGATCTCAATATTGCACTGATGAACGAGCTGTCCGTTATTTTCGACAAACTCGGCATCGATACCATTGACGTCCTCAATGTCGCTGGAACCAAATGGAATTTTTTGCCGTTTAGGCCGGGACTGGTGGGCGGGCACTGCATCGGTGTTGATCCGTATTATCTGACTTACAAGGCGGAAACCGTGGGATATCATCCCCAGGTCATTCTGGCCGGCCGGCGGATCAACGACAACATGGGAAAATTCATCGCGGACAAGACCGTTAAGCTCATGAGCCGCTCCTGTCGCAAGCTCACTGACGCAAAGGTGGGGATATTCGGGCTCACTTTTAAGGAAAACTGCGCGGATCTTCGCAATTCAAGAGTTATTGACGTCATCGAAGAACTAAAATTATTCTGCGTCCACCCTCTGATACATGACCCATTGGCAGATCCCGAAGAGGCAAAACAGATTCTGGGTGTGGGTCTATCCACCCTTTCTGAAATGACAGGACTTGACGCCATGATCATCGCCGTGGGCCACCAGGCATACAGGTCCATTCCTCTTGATGATTTCATCGGCCGTTTGAACCCGGACGGCTGTATCGTGGATGTCAAATCGATCCTGGATCCTGTGGCCGTGCGACAAAGCGGGGTACGTTTCTGGCGATTATAAAAGACGTATAAAAAACGGATGATTTCGAAAAACAACTGGTTGCGCCGGTTATGAGCTTCGAATTCCAGCCTGTAAAGTGCAATGATATGCGATTAATCAGACTTTTAAAATACGACTTGGCTAGAGAGGCCGTGACATGGGCTGCGGACGGCGTGATTTCCACATCCCAGGCCGAAGCCATCTGTTCGCGGTACGGTGTGGACTATCAGAACCTGTCCCGGCGTTCACTCGGGTATAATGTGTTGGTGGGCTTGGGTTATCTGTTTATCGGCCTTGCAGTCATCACCCTGCTCGGCGCCAACTGGGATCAGATTCCCAGGGCCGTCCGCATGTCGGGCCTGTTGCTGCTGACCTTTAGCGTCAATCTCTTCGGTCTTTATAAGTATAAGCAGGGAATGACCTCCGCGGCAACGGGCTGGTTTTTCCTGGGCGGCCTGTTCTACGGGGCATCCATCATGCTCATCGCTCAGATCTATCATATTGATGAACATTATCCCAACGGCATTTTCTGGTGGGCCATGGGCGTTCTGCCGCTTGGGGTTCTGATCAAAAGCGTCCTGCTGATGATCCTGGCCCTCGGGCTTGCCTTTATCTGGTTTTTTGTGGAATCCTCTTTAGGATTTTATCCCGTTATGTTCCCTCTGTTTCTCGCCGCAACAGCATGGTTTCTCGGTCGGGACGGGCAGAGCAAGGTCCTTTTTATCGCCCTGATCGCCGGCCTGGTCGTGTGGGTGGAATACACGCTTTCATGGTTTATCAGCGGAGGCCGCGGGTTTCAACCGTGGCCTGAAAATGTGGTCCTGGGCATCGGTTTTTTTCTCGCACTTCACGGTCTGGCCGCGTGGCTGGCGGCAAAAAAGGAGTTCCCGTCGGCGGATTACGGCGCGCGCTTGGGTTGTGGGTCCTGCGCTTTGTCGTGGTCGTGCTTTTTATCTTGAGCTTCCGGCAGCCATGGCGGGCATTGATCGATGTAAACTGGGCGTTTCCCGGCCTGTCTCTTGCCATCGCGCTCTGTTCGTTCGCGCTGGCCCTGTGTGCGGCATATTCCGCGCGGGCATCTGTCCTGTCCACCATTGCATTCAGCCTGCTCTTTATCATCGGCCTGTCTACGGCAATGGCGGTCGAAAATTACGCGTATGACGTGGTCTTTCAGATTATTGGCAATATCGTACTGGTGAGCACCGGCGTCTGGCTTATCGTCTTCGGCATCCGGGACGGCATCTCTCATTATTTCTATGTCGGCATTATGGTCATCCTGGGGACCGGACTGCTGCGCTATATCGATTTGGTCGGCGACTATGTGGGAGCGGCCATCCTGTTTGCCGGTCTGGCGGCGATTCTTCTGTTTGCCGCGAAATTCTGGAAATCCCATACTAATCAGGCCATAAATATTTTAACATTAAATAGTGCAATAAATACATTCC
>CAYZXZ010000169.1:0-5525 GCA_964481615.1 uncultured Desulfobacteraceae bacterium
CGGGTGACCTGTTCGTTGATTAAGGCTTTAAAATGAACCTCGGAAAACGATTTGCCGGCCTGGTCCTTGAAAAATTTTTCCAGCTTGAGGGCGTCCTGGTCCGCGTATTTGAGATCAATGGCCGCGCTTTTGTATTTGGATACGCCGATGGCCATTCCCCAGAGCACGGGTTTTCGCGCCGGTCCGGCCCGGCCGGGTCCGGCGGCGGAGGCGTCTACCCACGCGTCGTCGCCCCGGGCCACTTCCAGGGATTTGCGGGAAATATTGCCGTGAATGTCGGCGGCTTCGATGGCGATGGTCCTCACATCGCCGGTGACGGCCATCTCATGCTGGAAATGGCCGGAATCCGATATGGCGACATCGGCATTATTGATCCGCAGGAAGAGCAGGTCGCTCTCATCCTTGACGATGCCCTCGACAATGGTTTTTTTGACATCGGGCTTGAAGGTTACCTGGAACCCCCGGGTGACCGAGGGACGCAGCAGAACAAGTTCCGGCGGGTCGGCGTCTTTTTCCCGGTCAACGGCCACTTCTTTGGAGACCATGCGGCCGGCGGTGTTGACCGCCATGACCAGGAAACGGTTTTCCCCGGGCCTCAAGGCCACGGGATGTTCGAAGCGGCCCTGGGGGTCATGGCCGACTTTTTCGCCGTTGATGCGGACTTCGGCGATCCCCGCGGGATCGATGGCCATGCCTTCGATCCGCAGTTCCTTGGCCTTGGCCACCGGCATGAAGCCGCGGGTGGGCGGCGGATTGAGAATGACGATTTCCGGGCCGTCCTTGGGCGCTGTTGCGGCTGGTTCAGTTATGCCGGTTGTCGCCGGGGCCTGAGCCACGGTCACAGACGTCGGCGGCGCGGTAACGGGCGGCGCCGCCGGGGTCGCGGCAGGGGCCGGGGGTTCCTTGGGCTTGGGAGGAGGCTTGGGGGTCACCGATGCCTTGTAGCTTGCCAGTTTTTTGGATTCCGCGGCGGGTAATTCCGCCGGCAGTTTGTCCTTGACCCGCTGGGCGATATCGGCCGACAGTTTCTGGAACGTCCCGTGAGCCGCGTCTTCCGGGGACCGGCTGGCCGAGGAAAAGGTCAGACTGTCCATGTCTATGGTCGCGCCGCCGGCCGCGCTCACGATGCGATAGGCAAAGGAGGTGACCGCCTTGTTCATTTTCATGTTAAGCACGTCTTCTTCACTGACCACGGTTTTCGCCTTGGCGCTTAAAATATAAGCGGCCCCGCTGAATGCGGCGGCTTTCCGCATTTCCGTCATGCTTCCGGATCTGGCGGCCTTGACGTCTTTTTCGGAAAGTCCTTCCCGGGGCGACAGGTCGTCGGATGTCATGACCTCGAAATCATGCTTGAGCAACTCCCGGGCAATGAGCATCTCGCTGCTTTTGATCATGGCTGCGCTGGATGCGTCGCCCTGCTCCTCGACAATATTGATCAATACCTTTGTGGGCGCGCCGGCGGCCGGGCTGATCATGCTAAAACCGATCAGGAAAAACAGGCTAAAGCCGGTAACGATGGATTGTTTTTTCATGATGCACCTCAATCGGTTATCGTAAAGGTCAGTCGCTGCTGGGAGATATCCCGGCCGCTGATAGCCGCGATGGCGTTGATCAGCCGGGACGCGCCGGCATCTTTTTCAGTCATGGAAAGAAACGGATTGCTCGCGGAAAACGAGGCGTCAAACAGATGAAAAGGCGCGTCCGATATCAAGGCGATGACGGTTTCCTGGCCGGCGGGCCCGTAAACCTGAAGGTCGAAGTCCATGTTTTCATCAGGTACGGCATAGGTCCGTCCCGGCTGGATGAACTGGCCCGCGCTGTAATGATTGGGAAAGATCTGCACCAGTTCGTTGCCGGTGGTGTATCCCAGAATCAGCGCGTAACAGGGCCGTCCGGTTTCAAATTGAAAGCGGATGGTCTCCCCGACGCGATAGGTTTGCCGGTCGGTCCATAGGGAAAAATCAACGGCGGTCCGGCCTTTTCCCACGGCGTCCAGGGCCCGGAGAAACGAGGCCGGCGAAGGCGGAGCCTTATCCGGCGGCGCTTCTCCGGCCGGGGGGATCGGGGGTGCGGCGTCTGTCGCCATGGGCGGCGTCTCCCGGGAGGGGATGACCGCCGCGGTCCGGGCATCGTCAGGCGTCGGCGTCTCGGTGTGGGCCGCGGGCGGCGCGGTGTCTTCCTGGTCGGACGGACCGGAAAACAGCATGGCCAGGATGAGAATCACCAGCACGAAGGCGGTTCCGGCCAGGGCGATGGATTTGACGTGTTGTTTGAAAAAGGAGCCCGGCGGCAGGGCGGGGGCGGCGATCAGCGTGCCGTCGGCAGGCGCTGTTTGTGGTCCGGCGGGCCCTGGGATTCGGTCCGATCCGGCCTTGCCGGGTCTGAAGGCGTCGACCAGATGCACATCAACCATGGTGGAATCCACAATAGTGGCATCATTGATATTGGCATCAACCATAGTGGCGTCACCGCGAATGCTTGGGGCCATGACGGTGGCGTTTTCGACATTCGCGCCCGACAGGGATTCTCCCTGCTGGTAGTCCCGAAGATCCCGCAGCAGCTCACCGCCGTCGGCATACCGTTTTCCCGCGGCTTTAGCCAAAAGCTTCATGATAATACTTCCCAGATCCCTCGGAATTTCCGGCCGGGCGGTTTCGGGGCGGGGCGGAATTTCATGGGCCTGAGCGTAATAAATGGCACTGGTGTCCCTGCCTGTAAACGGATGGCTGCCGGTGAGCATTTCATAAAAAACAAGGCCCAGGCTGTAAAGATCGCTGCGGGCGTCCACTGGCTGTCCCTTGATCTGTTCGGGGCTCATGTACTTGGGGGAACCCAGCACTGTGTTCGGCGCGGTCAGGTCGCTGTCGCCCATCATCTTGGATATGCCGAAGTCGGCGATGATGATTTTTCCCTGATGATCGATCATGATGTTGGAAGGCTTGATGTCGCGATGGATGACATTATGGGAATGGGCATAGTGGAGCGCGTCGGCGATCTCGATCATGATGCGGACGCCCTCTCCGGGATCCATGGGTCCCTGGCGCTTGATGCGGGCTTCCAACGTCTCGCCTTCGATAAACGGCATGATGAGATAGTCGAAATCGTCGCTGGAGCCGAAATCGTAGATGTCGATGATGCCGGAATGGTCTAGACCGGCCGCCAGTTTGGCTTCGCGGTAAAACCGGGATTTGAAGTGTTCGTTCTTGACCAGCTCCTGATGAATGATCTTGATGGCGACTTTTTTATCCAGGGCCTTGTGAACGCCGAGGAAAATTTTACCCATGCCCCCGGCCTGGATCAGGTCCCGGATTTCATATTTATCGCCGAGAACGGCCTGGATGCGTGTTTTGTTGTCGTCCATAAGAAAAAGATCCGGCAAATATCCTACTTGAGCTTATCAAGGGCCCGCTGATGATACACGTTGTCTTCAAGGGGCATGATCCGCAGCACTTCCCGCCATTTTTCCATTGCCCTGTCACGCTGGCCGATCCCCTCGAAGACCAGGCCTTCCTGATAAAGCTGGCGGGCTTTGGCGTCGAGCTCCCGGGTCGCATCGGCCAGCATCCGTTTTGCCTCCGGATGATCCGGCAGGACGATGACCACTTTTTCCAGATACGCCAGCGTTTTGGTGTAATCCTTATTCTGGAAGGCGGTTTTTGCCTTATCATAATCCTTGCGGGCATCTTCTTCCAGCAGTTTTTTCAGATGAACAATCGCATGGCGGACATGGGCGGATTCCGGGGTATCCATGTTGAAGGCCAGCACCTGGTTCCATTCCTGAAGGGCCTCAAAATACCGGCCCTGGTCGTGATGCTGCTGGCCCTTTTCAAAGTGTTGCTTCAGGCGGGCGAGATTTTCCTGCTGCCGATCCAGATCCTCGGCCCGGCGCAGTTTTTCATCCTTGCGCACGGTGTCGATCTCGGTTTTAAGGGACTGGATGGAGGCCTCCTGGGGCGCCAGGAATTCGGCTTCGGCCAGCATGTCCATGGCCTTGTCGTAATCCGCGTCACGGAAAGCCTGCCGGGCCTGGGAGATGATGGCGCCGACCCGGGCCATGCGCTGCTGTTCCTCTTCGGCGGCGACGCGCCGAAGCTCCTCCATTTCCCTCATTTTATCCCGGCTCCGGCGGACGTATTCAAGGGCTTGGGCATGCTGCGGGTCCATATTCAGCACCGCCTGGAAACGGACCAGGGCCTCGGTGTAATTGCCGGCGTCAAACTGTTCCCGGCCGCTTTGCAGATAGATTTCCATCTGGTGGCGGCTTTCCGCGTCCATCATGGTTTCGGTCTTTTCCTGTTCCGCCGTAAGGACGTTTTTTTCCGGGTCTTTAGCGTCTTCGGATGAGGGTATGACGGCGATGATCAGCAGCAATAAAACCGCGGCCGCCAGAACGCCGGCCAGGATTTTGGTTTTGGGCGGCAGGGCCGCGATTTTGCCGGCAAGGCCTTCCGGGGCCTGTCCGGGCGATGAAAACCCTCCGGCAACGACGGTTTTATCCGATTCCGGCGGCGCGCCCAGCAGCACCGTGCGGTCGTCATCCACGGAAGGCGCGACGGCGGAGGGCGCTGCCGCCACCGGGGAAATGGCGATTTCCATGCGATAATCGCCGATTGCGACAACATCATTGTGCTGAAGCTTTTCCGAGGTGATTTTCGTACCGTTTACGCGGATGCCGTTTTGACTTTTTAAATCCTCGATATGCCAGGCGCCGTCGGCGTGATAAATCCGTCCGTGCTCCCTTGATATCCGTTTGCTGTCAAGCAGCAGCTCGCAATGGGCCGCCCGGCCGATCCGGATGGTGTCGCCGACGGAAAACTGTCGTTCAAAAAAGCTCTGGGCGTTTTCAAAAACTTTGATTTTGAGCATCCGCTATTTTCCTTGAAGTTCAGTAAGATAACGAAGCGCGTTGATGTACTGATCGCTGGATTTGTTCCGCGACAGTTCCACGACAATGTTGAATTCATGGGCCGCGTCCCGGTAGCGCATATATTTGTAATGCATCATGGCGTTCTGGTAATGTTCCCGCACCTTGTCGTCGAGTTCCTTTTCCGCCCTAAGATACCACGTCTGGGCTTCCAGGTGATCGGGCCAGATGGCGATGACCCGGCTCCATTCCTCAACGGCCCGGGCAAGATTGCCCGTATCGTAAAAAAACATGCCCTGGCGGAAATGGGCGTCGGCTTTTTCCTTGTCCATGTCGGAAACGCTCAGACCCGACGCCCTGGGCGGCGGAGGGGTCTGAAGGCCGGGGCCGGGTTTTGCCTCGGTACCCGGAAGGGTTGCCGGGCGCGTGATATCGGCGTCTTCGATGCCGGGCGCGACGTCATTGCCGGAAACCGCGATAAAGATAAACAGCAACGCCGTCCCAATGGCTGCCGCCGCCGGAAGAACAATTTTAAGATTTATTGAAGATGCCGCGGCCTCACCGCTGGCGTCCGGCGATCCGGATGCTTCAAAGGTGAGAAGACCCGCGCCGATCTGGAACTGCCCCTTGTGCTTTAATGTGATGGTGTTAACCGGTCTCC
>CAYZXZ010000170.1:0-1149 GCA_964481615.1 uncultured Desulfobacteraceae bacterium
AAGGTTCCCCTCCTTCCCTTATATTGGGATAAGAAAGGGCCAAGGTTTAAATATAATGGTTTAATTGACTGGCCGGTATTCATAAAGTCTAACACAATGAAGCAGCTTTTACGAAATATGTTTATTTTGGGGGCCGTGATCGTTTTGGGGCCTATCCATTCTGCGGCCGGAGAAATTGAAGCCACCGATTTCAGAGGAAAAAAAATTTCTATTAATGCCCCGGCCCGTAGAATCGTCTGCCTGATCGAAAGCGCTCTGTCCGGTATTTATATGCTGGGCGCGGAAGAAGCGGTGGTTGGGATTTCCACCAATATATACGGCAGTCATGTAATGGGATATTATGCGGCCCTGGACAAAAGAATTGCCCAAAAACAACTCCCCGCGCCGGGCAACTGGGATTTTGTCAACATTGAAAGCGTCCTCAGCCTTTCGCCCGACCTGGTGATTATCTGGTCCCATCAGGAGGAATCCATTGCAACGCTCGAAGATAAAGGACTGCCCGTATACGGCGTTTTTATCCGTACGTTTGACGATATATACAAGGAAGTTATGGACCTGGGCATATTGACCGGAAAAACATCCCGTGCCCAATTCCTGGTTTCTCAGACTCGACTTGAGATGGAAAATTTTTCACAACAAATAAAACACGTAAGTCAGCCGTTGCCCAGGGTATATTTTATGTGGTCCCAGGGTATGTTGGAAACATCCGGCAAAAATTCTTCCGCCAACGACCTGATCCACCTTGCAGGCGGAGAAAATGTCTGCGGTCATATTGAGCAGGAGCATATTGTTGTCAATATGGAAAACGTTCTTGCATGGAATCCGGAGGTGATCGTCATGTGGCATAATTTGTCCAGGAACCCGGATGATGTTATCCATGACCCCCTCTGGAAATCAGTTTCAGCCGTCAAAAGCCTCAGGGTACATGAATTGCCTGACCCGTTTATGTGTGATTTCTGGACGCTGAAGTTCCAATTTGCCGTAAAAGCCGTCGCCAAATGGTGCCACCCTGAGGCATTTTCGGAATTGAATCTTGATAGTGAGAGCCGGAAGATGATACAGGTTTTATATGGCCGGGACATTAAATGACCCGATGAATTGATTTAACATCAAAAGACATGGCATGAAGTGCAACTGGAAACCAGAATT
>CAYZXZ010000170.1:1159-5515 GCA_964481615.1 uncultured Desulfobacteraceae bacterium
CTTTATCTTGTTCCCCTGCCGATATTGATTCTCTCTCTCTTTGTAGGGCCTTCCGATGCGGTGTCTGCGTCGGACATTCTAAACTGGCTGGGGCGTTGTTTTTTTGATTTTACCTCCGCTTCCGAGCCCAATCCGGCGCTGATCAAATCGATTATGATGGATGTGCGCCTGCCCCGAATTCTGCTTACTTTTCTGGTGGGCGGCGCCCTGGCATCTTCCGGAAACACGCTTCAGGCGATTTTTCGCAACCCTCTTGTGTCGCCCTATATTTTGGGGCTTTCATCGGGGGCAGCCTTCGGCGCTGCCCTGTCCATGGCGACTGCCTGGCTGCCGGTTCAGCCGGCCGCATTTATTTTTGGTTTGTTTGCTGTCGGGTTGAGTTATTTTCTGGCCAGGACCGGGAAGTCCGTATCCATTGTCAGCATGGTGCTGGCCGGCATTATTGTCAATGGCATTTTCACGGCGTTGTTGACGATTGTCCAATTCCTTTCCGATCCGTTCAAACTGCAAACCATTGTCCACTGGACCATGGGAAATTTGCACAATGCCAGCTGGGCCAAATTTAATTCCGCTATAATACCCATTTCCCTTGGCGCAGTCGGCATGTTTTTAGCTCGCTGGCGGATGAATGTTCTTGCGTTGGGCGATGATGAAACCCGTGCGGTGGGGCTGAATCCAGAAAAGGAAAAGCTGATCATGCTGGTGCCCGCGACCCTTGCAGCCAGCGGATCGGTGGCGGTCGCCGGAGTCATCAGCATGGTGGGGTTAGTGATTCCGCACATGGTGCGCATGATGATCGGCCCGGATAATACCAAAAACATTCCGGCGTGTTTTTCTTTCGGCGGATCATTTCTGTTGGTGGTGGACAATTTTTCACGCACATTGGCTGCATTTGAAATCCCGGTGGGAATTTTTACCATGTTGATCGGCGGACCCTTTTTTATTTATCTGATGCGACGGTCCCATATCGGATGGGAGGCTTAAGATGGCCATTCGAATTAAAAATCTATCTTTTGCTTATAATGATCGCAAGGTCCTTGAAGAGATCAATTTGCATATTCAACCCCGTCAATTTACGGTGCTTTTAGGAAAAAACGGCAGCGGCAAATCCACCCTTTTTAAACTGATCGCGGGGTTTCTAAAAAACCAAAGCGGTGAAATTTCAGTCATGGGGCATGACTTGCGAAAATTGAAAAATATCCAACGGGCGCGGCTTATCGGGTTTTTGCATCAGCGGCATCATGGCGTATTCCCATTTTCAGCCTTAGATGTCGTGCTGACCGGCAGAGCCAGCTATGTTACCTTTACGCCCGGCTCAGAAGATCGGAACGCTGCAAGGGCGGCATTGGAAAAAATAGGCATCAGCCATCTGGCGTCCCGCGCATATACGGAACTTTCCGGCGGAGAACAGCAGTTAGTGATGATCGCCCGAGTGCTTGCGCAAAACCCCAAAATTATTCTTTTAGATGAACCGACAGCGCATCTGGATTTTGTAAATTCCCACCGGTTGCTGGAAATCGTCCGGGACATATCGAGTTCTGGATTTACGGTGGTAGCTGTTCTCCATGATCCAAACCAGGCGTTTTTATACGGTGATGCATTTGTTTTGTTAAGAAATGGTGGTGTTTTTGATCCGAAAGACGGGCGCCAACCTTGGGATCCTTCCGTGATTAAAGCAGTTTATGATGCGGATGTAGAATGTATAACCAATAGAGGTCGCACTTTTATACTACCTTCTAAAAAGGAAATGATATTGAGAGATTAATGAAAGATTACATTGTGTCTAAACCAATTTGTGTGATCGACGGACAGGGCGGCGGCATGGGCGCTGCTTTAGTCAAAGCGCTGAAGCAGGTCTATGGCGAGTCACTTGTGTAAATGGTCGTGAGCTTCAACATCAAGACAGGTCTGGATGAAGAATTGCAAAACCGATATTATGGTTTTCTGGAAAGACTTGCTTTAATCTTTGAAGAGAGCATCAATAAAAAACGATTCGGAAAAATAGCCGACCCCTATTCTCTGACCGTGGCCATCGACAGTGTCATCGATGCATTTCTTCTTCTCTGGCTCCATGCGCCCGACTGTCATTCGTACCCGGAGGACCCGGATATCATTTTGAATATTTTTCTTAAGGCATTGATCGACCCATGAATTCATGCGCGGGTTCTTTGACCAAATATGCTTATCACCGATATTCTGGAGATTTTTAATGCGACTGAACAAGAAAGGTTCTGAAACACTTAGAGGCGTTATTGTCCTCATGATCCTGGCAGGCTTTCTTTTGCTTAGTGGCTGCAACAGCGGGAACGAGCAACAGGCCGGCACGCCGCCTCCGACTCGGGAGGTGGCCGTCGTGACCATCGAGCAGCAAACGCTTGAACTGACCACTGCATTGCCGGGCAGAACCGCGCCGTTTCGCATTTCGGAAATCAGGCCCCAAGTCAGCGGTCTGATACTAAAACGCCTGTTCACTGAAGGTTCCGATGTCAAGGCCGGTCAGATGCTTTATCAGATCGACCCTGCACCCTTTCAGGCGGCGCTCGACACTGCCGCGGCCGCTCTTTGCCGGGCCGAAGCCAATCTGGCCGCCACCCGACTAAGGGCCGAACGGTATAAGGATTTGCTCGCGGACAAAGCGGTAAGCCAGCAGAATTATGATGATGCGGCTGCCGCCCTGACACAGGTCGAGGCCGATATCCAGTATTGGAAAGCAACGGCGAAGACGGCTCGCATCAATCTGGAATATACCATAATCACAGCCCCCATCTCCGGACGTATAGGCAAATCCAATGTCACGGACGGCGCCATCGTGATGGCGTATCAGCCTATTCCTCTCACCACCATCCAGCAACTGGATCCCATTTACGTGGATGTTCCTCAATCCACCACCGACCTGTTACGCTTGAAGCGCCGCCTCAAGGACGGCCGCCTCAAGAAGAGCGGAACAGACCAGGACAAGGTCAGGCTCATCCTGGGAGACGGCACCCCCTATCCCCTGGAAGGAACCCTCCAATTTAGCGATGTCACTGTGGACCCGACAACCGGATCCGTTATTCTGCGGGTTGTTTTCCCCAATCCGGAAGACATTATTCTGCCGGGCATGTTCGTCCAGGCGGTGATCAAGGAAGGTGTCGATGAACAGGCGATTCTTATTCCGCAGCAGGGAGTCTCACGAGACCCCAAAGGAAATCCTTTTGCGCTGATCGTGGATGCAGAAAGCAAAGCCGTTTTCCGCCCGCTCACCCTTGACCGTGCCATCGACGACAAATGGCTGATCTCGGCAGGCCTTGATCCCGGCGACCGGGTTATCGTCGAGGGCCTGATGATGTTGCGGCCCGGCACGACTGTAAAGGCTGTTCCCTTTAATGAGACCCAAACCGGCCATAAACCCTCGGCCGGACCGGACGCACAGCCTCAAAAGCGAAGCGAAGGAGGCGCCTGATGCTCTCAAGATTCTTTCTTGCCCGCCCGGTTTTTGCCTGGGTCATCGCTATCGTCATCATGTCGGCCGGTGCGTTGGCAATATACCACATGCCCATCGCTCAGTATCCCCCCATCGCCCCGCCGGCCATCGCCATCGATGCCTTTTTCCCCGGGGCTTCGGCTGAGACGGTGGAAAACACCGTGACCCAGATCATCGAACAGAAGATGACCGGTTTAGACGATATGCTTTACCTATCCGGTACCAGTTCTTCATCCGGCGCATCCCGCGTCGAGATGACCTTTACCCCGGGAACAGATCCGAATATCGCCTGGTCCAAGGTGCAGAACAAGCTTCAGCTCGCCATGGCCAGTCTCCCTGATGTGGTGCAGCGCTCCGGTGTCACGGTCAGCAAATCCACCAGGAACTATCTG
Source organism: uncultured Desulfobacteraceae bacterium (assembly GCA_964481615.1). Taxonomy (GTDB): domain Bacteria; phylum Desulfobacterota; class Desulfobacteria; order Desulfobacterales; family Desulfosalsimonadaceae; genus SURF-33. The sequence goes on from CAYZXZ010000170.1 coordinate 5,015, forward strand.
ATGATCGTCGGCCTGGTCTCGGAAGACGACAGCATGAGCGGCGAAGACCTGAGAGACTATGCCCAGTCGAATTTGGAAAAGATTCTGTCCCGGGTGCCGGGGGTGGGTGAGGTGCAGAATTTCGGATCCCAGTATGCCATGCGGGTCTGGATCAACCCGGATAAACTGACCAACTACCACCTGACCATGGAGGATGTCATCCTGGCACTAAAGGCTTACAACGTCGAGGTCTCCGCCGGTCAGTTCGGCGGGACGCCCGCAATGGAGGGCCAGCGACTGAACGCCGCCATCATTGTCCAGCATCTGCTAGAGACCCCGGAGGATTTCGCTGCCGTCCCCATTCGCACCAATCCGGACGGCTCGGTAGTCCGGATCAGGGACATCGGCCGGACGGAACTGAGGGCTGAACGTTCCGATGTCGTGGCCAACTACAACGGCAAACCTTGCGCCGCAATGGCTATCCGTCAGGCCGCCGGCGCCAATGCCCTGGATACGGCCAAT
>CAYZXZ010000171.1:0-5470 GCA_964481615.1 uncultured Desulfobacteraceae bacterium
CGATAAGATCAAAGTTGCTGGCCAGGCCGTGCTGGAATTTGACGGCGGCCAGCTCCATCTGGCCCCTGGCCTGTTGAATCTGCTGCTCCTGGTTGTCAATGGCCTGTGCCAGCCGCAGCAGACTCCGGATTTCGCGCTTGACCTGTGAGGTGATGTCGTCCCTGACGGTTTCCTGCCGCCGGATGGCCGCATCGATATTGATCAGGCTTTCCTCGAAAAAAATTTTTTCGGCTGTTCGCATCACATCCGTGCTGGATCCGAAGCTGATGCCCCATTCGGTCTTGTCCGGGAAGGATCCTGGAAAATTATCTTTTGCGCCTGCCGTCTGTAAAATGGTAAGCATCACGTCCAGCTCGGGCATCGTGTCGTTTTTCGCCAGCGAGGAGAGGCGCCGCGCCTCGCCGACGGCATCCCTTGCCTGGGCCAGTTCCACGCGGTTTGCCAGGGCCGTTTCCACCATTTCATCCACATCAAGGAGGTCCCGGTCAAAGGAAAGGGGCGCGGTTACCGCGATCTCTTTTTCCAGGGGCAGTGCCAGGAAAAATTTCAGGGAATCCATGGCCTCGCTGTATGCTTCCTCGATGCGCAGCAGGTCTTCGGCCGCCTGGCCGGCCTGGATGCGCGCCCGGTAGAGGTCGATGGCGCCGACTATCCCCATCCCCTCCTTTATGGCCGCGGCTTCGGCATGATCGGACAGCCGCCGGGCCGATTCAGACTGAAGCCGCATCAGTTCCTGCTGGCGGATGATCGCATACGTTCGTTGCACTGCGCCGAATACGATGTCCACCTGCCGCAGATAAAAGTTGCGGTCGGCAGTGCGCTGCCCGTATTGCGCACCGTATATACCGGAATAGGTCACGTCTTTTCCGGCCCCGCGCAACAGGGGCTGTGTAAGGCGAAGCCGCGCCTGGCTGAGGTAGCCGTCATCGGTGCGCAGCACGGCCGGTGTGAGGCTGACATCCGTGCCATAGGGGAGTCTTTTCTGCAGCGATACCTGCATGGTAAGGTCTGTATGGGTCGATGTTTCATCCCCGCCGGATACGCCGATGCCGGCGCCGGGCAGGATTTTGAGTTCAAATTCGGCTTCCGCGATATCTAAGCGCATGACCGCCCGGCGGATATCGTCTCTTGCGTCGATCATGTTCCGGTTGGCCGTCAGCGCCCGGTTGATGGCATCTTCAAGGGAGAAGATCTCAACGGCGTGTGCCGACGAAAAAAACAGCAGCACGCAGAGTAAAAGGGTCGCAAGCGCAGGCCTTATTGATTGACTTGTAAAAAACGGAGGCACCCCGCATCGCGATATTCTTACGAAAAGAAATTTCATTATCATTGTTGTCTCCGATTTGCGTTTAACAGGCTCGCTACCATCGATCCGCGAGCGGATTGATGGTAGCGAGCCTGTTACACCTGTCTCAGGGCTTCCACCGGATCGACATGGGACGCGGTCCAGGCCGGAAACAGTCCGGACGCGATACCAACAGCCGCCGAAATTGACAGGGCGGCCAAAACGGCCCAGAGGCTCACGGCCGTGGGCCATTCCACGAAAAGGTCGATGCCGAAAGCCACCAGCATGCCCAGGATCACGCCGAACACCCCGCCAAGGCCGGTGAGCAGAACCGCCTCTCCCAGAAACTGATAAAGAATATTCCGCCGGGACGCGCCCACGGCCCGGCGGATGCCGATTTCCCGGCGCCGCTCCGACACATTGGCCAGCATGATGTTCATGATGCCGATTCCGCCCACCAGCAGGGAGATCCCGGCGATGGAGCCAAGGACCACGTTGAATATCCGCTGTGTCCGGCGGGCCTGGCGCAGCAGTTCCCTGGGAAGGATCAACTGGAAATCATCCACATCGCCGCGGCTGTACCGCAGGACCCGGCGCACGGCATCGGTCGCGGGACCCACCATTGCGGGTTCTTTCATGGAAATGATGATTTCGGACAGGTTGCCGTAGCCCTGATCCGAAAGATTGATGCCCGGTGCAAGGTCTAAGGGGACAAAAGCGGTATTGTTGAAATCCTGGAACGCCACGGGCGCGATCCGGTTCCCCTGTGTTTCCCGGTTGTGCAGAATGCCGACGATGCGATGGGGCACGCCGCTGATGTGAAGTACGTCATTGATGTGGCCGGCAGGCTCCAGGCGTCGTGACAAATCAGCGCCCAGCACGCAGACCAGGTTGCGGTTATCCACATCTAGATCGGCGATGAAACGGCCGGTTTCTGTTCTCAAGGCTCTTGAACGTCCATAGGCGGCCGTGACCGCAAGCACCGGCACGGCCTCGGCTTCGCCAAGCTCGGCCAGGTCGGCCCGGAGCTCCCGGACAGCGGCGATTTCCGTCACGCCCGGAAGCCGCTCCAGCAGGCGGATATCGTCGGCCCCGAGGCCTTCAACCTGACGACGGCGGGCTCGGTCGATCTGCTCCTCGCTCAAAAGGGCCTGGCGGACCAGGATATTGTTAATGCCCAGTCCCTTGATCTGTTTCATGGTTTCGATCCTTGCGCCTTCGGCAATAGCCAGCATGGCCACCACAGCCATTACGGCAAATACGATTCCCAGGGTGCTCAGAAGGCTCCGCAGCCGGTGCATGCCCAGAGATTGCCACGCGTGTTTCCAGAAGGTGGAATGATAAAAAAGAGTGATGGAATAAGGCTTCATTGCAGGCATCCGTTTTCTATGCAAAGAATGCGGCCGGCCCTTTCGGCCACTTTCGGGTCATGGGTGACCACCAGCAGGGTCACGCCTCGGGCGTTAAGTGACTCAAAGAGATCAAGAATGCTTTCCGTGGTGTTTGCATCAAGGTTGCCGGTGGGTTCATCGGCCAGCACCAGCAGGGGATCGATCACCAGTGCCCGGGCAATGGCGGCCCGCTGCATCTCTCCGCCGGAAAGCCGGCCGGGCTTGTGGGAAAGACGGTCCGCAAGTCCGACTTTTTCCAGGGCCGCCGTGGCCCTTGCCTTCACTTCCCGGTCCGTGATGGGATCGGGATGATACATGAAGGGCAGAGCCGTGTTTTCCAGGATCGTGCAATGGGGGATCAGGTTATATGCCTGGAAAACAAAACCGATCCGCGCGGCCCGCACCCGGGACAGGGCTGCATCATCCAAGGCCATGATATTGTCGCCGGCCAGGAGATAGGATCCGGCCTGCGGTCTTTCCAGGCAGCCGAGAATATGCATCAACGTGGATTTGCCGGAGCCGGAAGCCCCCATGATGGCTGCGAATTCTCCGGTCCCCAGCGCGATGTCCACATGTCTCAGTACGTCGATGACCCCTTCGCCCGAGGGGTAGCGCATGCACAATCCCCGGGCATCGATGACCGGCGCTTTTTCACTGGGCGGCATCATGGCTTTTGGAGTCTTTTCGCGTGGTATGGATCACGGTATTGTCGCGTCCTTGGGCGCCAGCAGGACGGTCCCGCGGATCTTGGGAGCCGGCGGTTCGCTCAGGGCAATGGCGTCGCCGGGGGAAAGGCCGGACCGGATCTGGACAAGGTGATCCGATTGCAGACCTACCGCCACTTCCCGTTTCTCAAAACTGGCCCGCACATCCACATATGCGAAAAAGCGGTCGTCTTCGCGAAAGACGGCATAAACCGGGGCGGTGAGTACGTTTTGGACCGTATCGCATAAAATAACCACCCGGGTGGTCATGCCGGGCCTCAGACGGGGATCGGACTGTTCCACCGCAATTGTGACCTTGAAATATTTTCCGCTCTGGCGTGCGCTTTCCCGGGCGTCGGCAAGGATGCCGATGGCTGCGACCTTTCCGGTGAGTTGTAGTTGGGGATAGGCGTCAACGCGCAGTGACACCGGTTTTTCGATATCGATCTTGTGCAGGTCGATCTCTCTGACCTGGGTATTGACGATCATGCGGGACACATTCGGCAGATAGACCAGTGGCTGGTTCTGCCAGACCTGGTCCCCGATGCGGGGTTTGCGACGGCCGCCCTCTCGCATTTGCTCGGCAAACACCACCATGCCAGGCCCGGGAGCGCGGATGACGGTGGCGGCCAGTTCATCCTGGGCTTTTTGCAGGTTCTGGCGCGCGATTTCCAGTTCCTGCTCGGATTTGTCAAAAGCCGCCATTGCCTGGCCGATTTTATACCCGCTGCCCCGCTTGATCTGTTCCAGGTTGATTTCGGCCGCGGTCACGGCGGTTTTGGCTTTTTCGATCTGGACCGGCAGGAGGTGATCCCGGTAGCTGGCAAACTGCATTTCCGCCATGTCGTGGAGCTGTCGGGCGTCGGCGATGATTTTTTCGATCTGTTCGATTTCCGCGGGGTTGGAAAAGCCCCGTTCCTTGAGTTCATTCAAGGCGTCCAGATAGCGTTGTTTTTTTTCAAAATCTTCCGCGGATTTCCGGACGTCGACTTCCAGCCGGGCCAGCTCCTTGGGACCTTCCCCCTGCTCCAGGCGGCGCAGTTCGAGACCGGCCACGTGCAGGTCGCTTTCGGCCCGGAAAATTTCCCGTTCCGCCTGGGTTTTTTCCCACTCCAGCAGATGTTCCTGGGCCTTGACGATGGACGAGAGTTCGATCACCCGGGAGCGCAGGCGCAATACTTCTTCCTCAAAGGCGGACGGATCAAGACGGATAAGGATATCGCCGGTTTCAACGGATGCGCCGTCGTCGATCATCTCGATGATTTTGCCCCGGTCCCCCCGGACCGTCGAACTGATCACCAGGGAATCGGCCGCATCCAGCTCTCCCACGGTGCGGACTTCCACCACGATGTCGCCGGTTTCCACCCGGGCGGTTAAAACCGGCGCGGGCGCTGCTGGATCATGCCGCAGCGCCCGCCATGCCAAAAGTCCCGTCGCCATGATAACGGCGGCCAGGATCAGGCGTGTTTTTTGGTTTGAAAACATGAATGGTTATTTTTGTTGATGACTTCACAAAAAGTCGGATGGTTCGCTTCGAGAGTCTTTCGGGGCTTTTTGCCCCGCAATCCACGATCTCGCTTACCATCGACTTTTTGCTCTGTCTTTGTTGATTCTAATGAAGAATCCAATAAGTCCGCCTGTTGGATATATCAACTATGGTGCAACAATATTCCATGTGTGATCCTGTGAGCCGTAGAATTCGGACACGGCTTCGCCGCTGTTGAGGTCGACCCGCAGCGCGGTATTGGATCCCATTTCCCGGGTTAGGCGCAGTTCCAGGATGTTGTTGCCGGATCGGAGATTAATATTGTGGCAGACCGTTCCGCCCGGGGGATTTTCGACCCTCCCAACAAACCCTCCGTTAAGATACATGTCGTAAAAATCGTCCTGGATATTGTTGAAGTCCACTACGCAGGCGGCAATATCCCTGCGGCTGACCGTCAGTGTCGGCGCATCCGGGTCGGGATCTGTGCCTGGATCTGTGCCGGAACTGCTGCTGGAACTACTGCTGGCCGCAGCCACGCCTCCGGCCACGGCGGCCGCGCCCACCACGCCCGCGGCGACAAGGGTGGTCGTGCTCCAGCCGATGG
>CAYZXZ010000172.1:0-5350 GCA_964481615.1 uncultured Desulfobacteraceae bacterium
ATTCGTCCACCATTCGGTAGTAATCGCACCGAAAGTATTGCCTCTCTCCATCTTTTGGGAACGTTTCACTTCCATCGGGTCAATACCGTTTAAAACTTTTTTGCGGGCCTCCTGGTGTTTGTCCCGTGCTTCTGCCAGGGTAAAATCAGGATATGCGCCGATTGAAAATGTCTTTTGCTTCCCATTGAATCGATAGCGGTAGCGCCACAACTTGCTACCCTGGGGGGTGACTTCCATATAAAGACCGCCGCCGTCCGCAAGCCGGAACATGGTTGCTTTGGGTTTTACTGCCTTGATTTTAACGTCCGTTAATCTCATTGCATCACCTCCAACCAATTAATATTTATATCTTATTCCTGGTTTGTGGTATAAAAGATGGTATTTTTAATTTTTAAAATGCCATTCACACCCCAATACCTGCAAAAATACCATCAGATACCACAGGCTGTCAATGGATTTCGTTGGACAAATGAGGACAAAAAAAATGCCTTGAAGCTTGATTTCAAGGCGTTTTCTGTATTATATGAAACTTGATTGGATTGTTCTATGGTGCCTAGGGCCGGAGTCGAACCGGCACAGGGACTATGCCCCGAGGGATTTTAAGTCCCTTGCGTCTACCCATTCCGCCACCCAGGCAAATGCGTGATTTATTCACGAATAAAAAAAGACAGGCGTGAAAAAACTCTGAAACCGCAAAGGTTCATATCTGAATCCCGGGCATAATTCAAGGAAAAATAACGGCGCTGTTGTCATGGATTTTCTTATCTGGTAATGATGCGGCATGGAACAACACGATATTCGACATGACGGCATCATTCTGGCATCGGCCTCCCCACGGCGCCGGGACCTTCTTAAAAACGCGGGACTGCGGTTTGAAATCATCCCGAGCCGAATCCAAGAAGACGCCTTTGACGCATCGAATGCGTCCGATCCCGGCGCTTATGCCAGAACTCTGGCTGAGGCCAAGGTCGATGACGTGGCGGGATCTTATCCCGACGCATGGGTTATCGGCGCGGATTCCATCGTGGTGATACGGGATCAGATCCTTGAAAAACCGGTTTCCGAAAAAGATGCCCGGCGGATGCTGAATCTTTTAAGCGGCAACCGTCACCGGGTCTTTACCGGGTATGCCGTATGCCGCCGGAGTGCCGGATTCCGCCATTCCGACGCGGTGGTCACGGAAGTGGTCTTTAAGACGCTGACCCAAGGGGAAATCGAATGGTACATCCATACGCCAGAGCCCTATGACAAGGCCGGGGCATACGCCATACAGGGCCTGGGGTCCTTTATGGTACGATCCATCAGCGGCTCATACACCAATGTGGTGGGACTGCCGGTATGCGAAGTGATCGACTGCCTTACCCGACAGGGCGCGCTGATCCGGCGGGCGGGCATGGCGCCGGAACTAAAGGCATCGGAAAACAATGACGATTTCAGAACGAATTGATCAGATCCGGGACCGCATGGACGCGGCGGCCCGGTCATGCGGACGGAACCCGGCATCCGTGCGGCTGGTGGGAGTGACCAAGACCGTGTCCGTGGATGCCATCCAGGACGCCATGGCCGCCGGCATCGAAATATTAGGAGAAAGCTACCTGCAGGAATCGCTCCCGAAAATAGAAGCCCTTGCCGGAGAGTCGATAAAATGGCATTTCATCGGTCATCTCCAGTCCAAAAAGGCCAAAGATGCGGTGCGGTATTTTGACCTGATCCATTCGGTGGACAGCGTTAAACTGGCGACTGCGCTGGACCGGGCCGCGGAAAAGATTAATAAAATCCAGGACATTTTAATCCAGGTCAATGTCGCCGGCGAAATCACCAAGTCCGGGCTGGGGCCGGATGAGGTCATGGGAGTGATCCAAAAAATCAGCATGCTTTCCCATGTCCGCATTACGGGACTGATGACCCTGCCCCCGTTTTTCGATGACGCGCCCGAGCTGGTCCGGCCATATTTTAAAACCCTGGCCGCCCTCAAGGACCGCGTTGAAAGGGAGCATATCAAAAATGTCGTCATGGAGGAACTATCCATGGGCATGACCGGTGATTTTGAGGTCGCCATTGAAGAAGGGGCCACCCTAGTGCGGGTCGGGACCGCTATTTTCGGTGAGCGCGCATGAAGATCCTTCTCCATGTCTGCTGCGGCCCGTGCGCCATTTACCCGGTGCGGATCCTGCGGGACGACCGGATGGACGTGACCGGTTTTTTCTATCCGCACAACATCCATCCCTACGCCGAATGCCTCAAACGCCGGCAGACCCTGGAAGCGTACGCCGAACAGCTCGATCTTCGCATGATCTACCCGCCGGATTACGACATGGAAGATTTTCTGCAAAAAATCGTCTTCCGGGAATCCAACCGATGCATGATCTGCTACCGGGAACGGCTGACGGCCGCGGCCCAGATCGCGCGGCACGGCCGTTTCGACGGTTTCACCACCACCCTGCTCTACAGTAAATTCCAGAAGCATGACATGATCCGCGAAATCGGGGAAGCCGTTGGCGCGGCCGCGGGTGTTCCCTTTTACTACCGGGACTTCAGGGAACACTGGAAAAACGGGATCGATGAGTCAAAACGCCTCGGTTTGTACCGCCAGTCCTACTGCGGCTGCATTTACAGTGAAAAAGAACGATATTACCGGCCGGTAAAGTAGGTCAGACATGTTCGGGTATTTCATCTATTACATCATCGCCCTGCTGATTTACACAACCTATCAGCCTGTGGACACGCCGGTCATGGCGCCTTTTTCGGTGTTTCTGCTCTTTATCGCCCTTACGACGACCTTTGCCCTGCTTACCCGGGTGGTATTTTCCCGGATCGAATCCCAGGTGGGCAAGATATCGGCACAATCGCTTGACCATAGGTTCCAGAGCGCCCTTACCCAGCAGTCCATCATTGCCGTGGCGGTTTACGCCATCAATATCTACGAACTCAATCTCGGATTCTTCCTGAAAGACTTTACCCTACTCAGGTCCATACCCACCCTCGAGGCCCTGATTTTTCTTCTCCTGTTCATCGCCTATATGACCATTATCTGGTCTTTTGCTCATGGCGCGCATCACAAAATTTATCACACCGGGCTCTCCCGGCTGCAATACGTGTTTTCAAACATCAGCTTTTCCATTCCCATACTCCTGCCGTGGCTCCTGATCTCCATCAGCGCCGACTTGATCCGTATCCTGCCGTTTGACGCGCCCAGGGCGTTTCTGGATTCCACCGGCGGTCAGATCTGCTACTTTTTCTTCTTTTTGATGTTTATCGCCGTCATGGGTCCGGCCCTGATCCAGAAATTCTGGGGGTGCACGCCCCTGCATGCCGGCCCGGTCCGATCCCGCATCGCAGCTTTATGCGGCATGACCGGAATGAAATACAGGGATATCATGCTATGGCCAATGTTCGGCGGGAATATGATCACCGCCGGCGTCATGGGGCTTGTCCGCCGGTTCCGCTATATTCTGGTCACGCCCGCGCTGATCCGGCATCTCCATCCCGTTGAACTGGATGCTGTCATCGCCCATGAAATCGGACATATCAAAAAGAAGCATCTTCTCTTTTACCTTTTTTTCTTTGCCGCTTACCTGATCCTGACATTTTCCGTGCTTGATCTTATGCTCTACGGGTTGATCTATCTTGAGGCGGCCTACGGCCTTATGCCGGAAAATGGTGGAGGAGGAGCGACGCTTATCTCAATTTCAGCCGGCCTGCTTATGATCGTCACGTTTCTGATCTATTTCCGCTTTATTTTTGGCTGGTTCATGCGCAATTTCGAGCGACAGGCAGATGCGTACGCATTGCAGATCATGAGGTTTGCCCGTCCCCTGATATCGACTTTTGAAAAAATCGCCGAAACCAGCGGGCAGTCCCCGGATCGTCCCAACTGGCATCATTACAGCATTCGGGAACGCATCGACTTTCTCAGAAACGCCGAGACGAACCCTGCGATGATCCTTTCCCATGAACGCAGGATCCGAAACGGCATCCTGATTTTTCTGGTCGGGGTCCTGGTGTTCGGCTGGCTGGGATACAGCCTGCATTTTGGCAAAACCGGCGATACTCTCAATGCGGCATTTGCCGTTGCCATCATCGAACATCGCCTGAAATCCGAACCCGACAACCCGGATCTGCTGCAGTTTCTCGGGGACATCCATTACCAGGCCGAACAGTACAAGGAAGCGGAGATGGCCTACCGCCGGACCATAACACATGATCCGGCTCATGTCCGGGCATTAAACAACCTGGCCTGGCTTTATGTCACATGCCCGGATGTCCGTTTTCAAAACCCGGACCAGGCTCTGGACCTGGCATTGCGCGCCGCGTCCCTGTCGACCGAATCCCATGTGCTCGATACCCTGGCCGAAGCCTATTACGTCAACGGGGATTTCAAAAGCGCCATCACGGCCGCAGAAAAAGCCCTTGACGCCGCCAGGGAAAATTACGCCTATTACCGTGAGCAGTTGGAAAAATTCCGGGCCGCTACCCGGAAATGAAGTGCGATGCATCATTTGATTCGGCGCACTGAATATGTTATAAAAAATTTTTAGAAGTGATTTCAACCGGTTGTCTTTCCAGGGAAATCGGCACCCGGAAACAGGCATGAGCAAAGCATTTTCGGATCAACCGATGCGAAGAAAAGATTCGTCACAATGCGCATACCAACTGGAGCCGGGGCCGGACGGCCGATGGACCCTGCGCCTTTCCGGCAGACTCGACATCGATACCGTTTCCGAAACCATGCGTCCTCTCACCGCGGCCATCGGGAAAGAAAAACCGGCCTCTTTGCGTATCGATCTTTCGGGTGTTACGTATATGGACGACTACGGCGTTCTGCTGATGGCCGAACTCCGCCATGCGCTGCTCCTGAGCGCCGCAAGTATTGAAATCGCGGGTGCTTCCGCTGCCGTTGCCGAAGTCCTTAAAATGCTCGAACCGGATCTTGAAACGCATTTAGCGCAAGCCCCGGTGCGCCACCGTTTGAACCTGGTCGCCGAATTCGGAGACGCGACCATCGAGGCATTGGTCGGGCTTAAATTTTTTATCGCCTTTATCGGATCGGTTTTTCTTTCCACGACGCATATCATCAAAAACCCGAGAACCCTCCGGTTTGACGATACCATTGGCCACATGAAAACCACGGGCGTTGACGCCGTGCCGGTGGTCGCGCTGATCAGTTTCCTGCTGGGACTGATCATGGCCTTCATGTCGTCACTCCAGTTAACGCAATTCGGTGCTAATATTTACGTTGCATCCCTGGTGGCACTGGCCATGGTATCGGAACTCGGGCCCATCATGACCGCCATTGTGGTGGCTGGCCGGTCCGGGTCCGCCTATGCCGCGGAAATCAGCGCCATGAAAA
>CAYZXZ010000173.1:0-5334 GCA_964481615.1 uncultured Desulfobacteraceae bacterium
CAGGGCGGGCCGGTTTCGGTTTCCAACGAGGATTTTTTCGCACGCCTCTGCCGCCGCCTGATCGAAGTCATCGGAGACCGTGGAACCGACGGTCTGGTCTTTCGGGTGGATGCCCGACTGCGCCCCTTTGGCGAGTCCGGCCCCATTGCCATGAGTTTTGACGCCACCGAATCCTATTATCAGCAGCAGGGCCGTGAATGGGAGCGATACGCGCTGATCAAGGCCCGGGTCGTGGCCGGCGACCGTCCGGAAGGCCGGGCGCTGATCGAGCGGCTCCGACCCTTTATCTACCGACGGTACCTGGATTACGGGACCTTTGAATCCCTGCGGGAAATGAAACAGAAAATCGCCCGGGAAAACACCCGTAAGGGGATGAGGGAAAATATCAAGCTCGGCTCCGGCGGTATCCGGGAAATCGAATTTTTCGGCCAGGTCTTTCAGCTGATCCGGGGCGGGGTGGATCCGCATTACCGGAAAAGAGGCATTTTAAATATCTTAAAGGTCCTTGCAAAGGATAACGGCATACCTGAAACGGTCAGCCGGGAACTGGCCGATGCCTATGTGTTTTTGCGTCATGTGGAAAACCGCCTTCAGATGGCAGATGATCTTCAGATCCACAGCCTGCCAGGGCATCCGGACGACCGGCGGCGCCTGGCCCTGTCAATGGGGCATGCGGAATGGAAGTCCTTCATGGATGCTTTGGATGCTCATATGACAAGGGTTCAACGCTATTTCCGCCAGTTGCTGGCCACCGATGATCCGGATTCACAGGAAGATGATGATGTCCGGCGCATCCATGCGGTCTGGGCCAATTTGCCCGAAGACGGGATCAGCCGGGAGATGCTGGAAAACATGGGTGTGGTCCGGCCGGACGCCGTGGTCTCCGAACTTAAAAACTACAGGGGCGTCATGGACGCGGATGATGTAAGCGCCCAGGGAAGAAAACGGATCGATCGCCTGGTTCCCCAGATCCTGAGGGAAGCTCTTTCCGGCAACGATCCCGCGACGACGCTGCGCCGTATCCATGAGCTGGTCAAATCCATCCGCCGCCGTTCCTGTTACGCTGCCCTGCTGCTGGAAAACCCCGATGCCCTGACGAGATTGGTGAAACTGGCCCATGTCAGTCCCTGGATCATCTCCTTTTTGTCCCGGCATCCGCTCCTGCTGGATGAGCTTCTGGATCCGCGAACGCCAAACGCCACGATAGACAAAGAATCGCTCCGCAGGGAACTGGCGGAAAGAACTGACAGGCTGGGAACCCAGGACCTTGAATCCCGGATGGATGATGCAAGAATATTCAAGCAGATCAATATATTTCGAATTTCGGCCGCGGATGTGGCCGGACACCTGCCCCTCATGAAGGTGAGCGATTGCCTGACATATCTAGCCGAGGTTATTTTAAGTCATGCGCTGGAGATGTCGTGGGGACCGCTGGTGGAAAAACACGGCCTGCCGGAAAGCTGTCAAAACGGAAAGAAAGGTTTCGCCATCATCGCCTACGGCAAGCTCGGCGGCCTGGAACTGGGATACGGATCGGATCTGGACCTGGTCTTTCTCCATACCGGCCCCAGAGGGCTTACCACGGGCGGGCGGCTGTCGCCGGTGGATCACGCCCAGTTTTATTCACGCCTGTGCCAGCGGATCATTCATTTCCTGACGACCATGACCCGCACGGGCAAGCTCTATGATATCGATATGCGGCTGCGGCCCAGCGGCAATGCCGGGGTTCTGGTCAGCCATATTGATTCCTTCGAGGATTACCAGAAAAACAGCGCCTGGGCCTGGGAGCATCAGGCCCTGATCAAGGCCCGGCCGGTGGGTGGCGACCCGGATGTCGGCAACCGGTTCGTAACCCTCCGGGAAAGCATCCTGCGCATGGCGCACGAGGCATCCGATCTGCAGGAAGCGGTTCGGAGCATGCGCGAAAGGATGCGCCGGGAACACGGCGCAGCAGCAGGCTGGTTTGATGTGAAGCAGGATCCCGGCGGTTTGGTGGATATTGAATTTCTGGTGCAATATCTGATTCTTCTGCATGCCGGCCGACATCCGGAGATGACAAAATGGACGGACGTGGTCCGGCAGCTCAATACCCTTGCCTTGACCGGGATCATGGATGAACGGACCGCCCATTTCCTGAAGCATGCGTATCTGATTTTCCGGTATTGCATTCACCGGCTGACGCTGGAGGAAAAATCGATCCGTCTGCCGAAGAAACGGTTTGCGGATCTGCGGAAGGAAATCATCCGGGTCTGGCGGACTTGCCTGGGGGGATAACCATAGCCGTCAGGAGCATGCCCGCCGGCATGCCCGTTTTTATCTCACACGGCAGGTCAGACCCAAAAACACCCGCGTCTCCATATCGTCGTTATTGTTGTCTTTGATGTCGTCATCCAGGTGTGACAGGGTGAGTGTTGTCTGCGCCCAGATCCGGTTGACCAGGTAATAGTAGAAGGTGGAGGTGAATGTATTGGAGATCCGGTCTTTGGCCTCGCTACGCGATGGCATATCGGCATTAAACGTCCAGGAATTCTGCCAGTCGATGCGGTTTGAAATTTCATAGGTTATCGACATGACATTGGTGACGCGGTGAACCGCGTCATGGCCGAGGATGGAAGTATAGGTCAGTTTTTCGTTGAACTGCAACAGGTAGGAGTAGGGGATCCCCAGTTCAAATGAGGTGAATATCGCCGGGTCCTCGTCCTTGCCGTCTTCGTAATTGGTGGCGACATAACTGGTGCCGAGCTTGATTTTCCAGCCGTGCGCACGAACGCCGAAGCGCTCCTGCTCCAAAATGTCCTCGATCCGGACGATGCCGATGGCTCCCAGGTTTCCATCCCCTAAAACCCCTTCGTTTCTCAGGACGTCTTCCATGGCTTCGTACCAGAATTTTTTATATTCCGTCAGACTGTGACCGCTCTGGAATTCCGCCTCCATATCAATGATCCTCGCCAGTTCAAGATATCCGGTATCGGATATCTTTTCACTGATCACGCCGTAAAGAATCAGATCATCGACGATCCGTATTGCCTTTGCCAGAACCGTTGCGTTATACAACCTTCCGTATCCGACGCCGGCGCCGAGCTTGACATACGGTTCATCCGAACTTCGCGCCCCGGTCTCCCTGCGGAATCCCACGTCAAGGTCGGCAAAGGAGAGAAAATTGGAGTCGCCGAGGTACTTGTCGACATAGGTGGCGGCAACTGTTTCGTATCCGTAATCGGAACGGTTCTCCTTGTTTTCGCCCCGTTCAACATCGACCCTGGCATCTGCTCGGAGCGCCCATTCAAACGGGACGGAACTGTATCGGGTGTCATACCATCCCAGCACAAAACCGCTGTAGCTGGCCTGTTCCTGGTTGCCGTCTCTGAGGTTGAAGGCGTTCGTTACGTAGGCTTCACGGGAATAACTTTCCGGAATGGTATAATCCCATAGGGTGATGGCCGAAGCGATGCCCGGGGCCAGGAAGATTTCCATCAGCAGGAGGCATCCATATATTTTTCGTGTCATGATCGCGCCTTGCTTTTACGCATCAAATTAAAAATCTTCGATATTGAATCCCTGTATTTCCCGGATAAACAACGTTAAACTTAGAAGATACCGGATCGGCGGGGAAAGTCAATGGAATCTTTTAAAAATTAAGTGGTCCTGTTCCGGTTCATTGAAACAGATAAAAACCAAGGACACTGTCAAAGGAGGGTTGCGTCACGTACTCGAATCCGACAAACAGGTCCCTGATGTTACGAACAACGACGGTTTTTTGGATCAGGGAACGGTTTTTATCATCCAGTGTGAATTCCATCGCCAGGGTGTCGCCGATGGCGAAACGGGGCTTGTCATGCAACACGACCCGTACACCGTTGATGGACAGGTCCATAACGGTGAGTTTCCCGGCATAGGCGGCGTCGGGTTTTTCCGGACGCCCCTTGATGTATTTATATATTCCTGGAAGATTTGTCTGTTTGCGGAATTTTTTCCGTTTATCGAGAAATACCTGATACTGGTGGCCGCAACTGCAGGTGACTTTCAGGGTTGTCGGGGTATCGCGGGCGACATATTTGGACGCATCCACGATTTTCGGTTTCCGGCATTGCGGGCAGACGAATGTGGCGGTGTGGTCCGAGTTGATAAAGACTTTTACTGCCATTAACGATCTTCTCCATGCTCAGATATGACGGCTTCGTAAAAAGCGGATTCCCCCGCTTCGCGGTATTTTTGCAATAAGTAATTTCAAGGAATCTCCTTGAGGCTTTTATTGATTTTTTTTTCAAACAATGATCATACTGTAAAAAATGCAATCCGGTCCGTCGGAGTCAGCCCTTGACGGTTGGCACATATCAGGGATGTTCCCATAACCCTGTTTTAATGCTTCAGATATTCTATTTTCTAGATTAATTTGCGGTATTCGTCAATAATAAAATTAACATGTCCGACACCACGGATGGTGGCCGGCGTATTACTTAATCGTTATTTGAAATCGCGGAAAAGGTGGGCACATGGATATGAAAAAGATCGAGGCAATCCTAAAACCCTTTAAACTCGATGACGTCAAGGAGGCTCTCAACGACATCGGCATTCACGGTATGACCGTTTATGAAGTCAAGGGGTACGGCCGCCAGAAGGGTCATACGGAAATTTACCGGGGTGCTGAGTATGCGGTTGACTTTATACCAAAAATAAAGATCGAGATCGTTGTCGAGGCAAGCCGTCTGGATCATGTGGTTGAAGTTGTCCGCCAGGCCGCCTTTACGGGTAAGATCGGGGACGGCAAGATTTTTGTCAGCCACATCGAAAGCGCCATCCGCGTGCGGACGGGCGAAAAAGGAACGGATGCGATCTGAAAGCCGTCAATGATAATGGCGGGGATCGACGTGGTATTTCATGGCCTTGTAGGTGAATTTCCGGACGGTGGTGTTAAGTGTTTTGGCCGCCCGGGAAATATTTCCCCGGGTGTGTTTCAGCGCGTCGATGATCATTTCCTTTTCAAGCCGTGCCACCGCGCTGTCTAAGGATAATGAGGGAAGGGAGTCCGACTCCGTGCCCGTCTGCAGCGTGGGCGGAAGATGATATCCGTGAATCGCCTGATCCTCGCACAGCAGTACGGCCCGCTCAATGCAGTTTTCCAGTTCCCGAACGTTGCCGGGCCAGTGATATGCCATCATCATGTCGATGGCCGGCGTTGAAAACCGGACGATTTTCTTTTCGTTTTCCCGGGCGTACTTTTCCAGAAAAAAATCGGCCAAAACCAGGATATCGGTTTTCCTTTCTCTCAGCGGCGGCATGTAAATAGTGTTTGAACGGAAAAAATTATAATCAATAATAACTGATTGTTATAAA
>CAYZXZ010000174.1:0-5322 GCA_964481615.1 uncultured Desulfobacteraceae bacterium
TCGGAATCGCTCCCAGCTCGTCGATACCTTCCTGCACCGTCATATCCATATCCGCTATCCACTTTGTCAATCCGGCACCCATGATTTCAACATAGATTCCGGCGTCGCTGCGCGCCGCCGGAATGACGTAAACCGGGCGGGATCGGTGTGGGGCAGAAATTTGGCGGCGCTGAAGCGGCCCATGAATTCCGGGTTCACGTTTAACTCGAGATAGGTGATCCGGTCGCGGATGGCGTCGATCTCTTCAAATGCAGCGCGGGACGTCAGCGCCAGCGAAGCCCCGCCCAGGGAGCTGTTGCCCAGGGGTTGGTAGGTCTCTTCGTGAAGGTCCGGGATCATGCCGATGGCAATGGCCGAACAGGGCTTGATAAAGGAACCGAAGGTGCCGGCCACAAAAAACGTTGCGATGTCCTCGAAGGTCACGCCCACATAGGCGGTGATGGTTTCAAGAATGGCATACATGGCCGCCTTTGACCGGACCAGGCTATCGATATCGGTCTGGCTGATGGCCAGTTCCGATCCGGCGGCGGACTGATCCGCCGGAACCACCGTGATCCGAAGGACGCCATCTTCCTCCCGGAGCCTGTCATTGCAGACGTCTCTAACGAATTTTCCCCGGACATCGATCATGCCGGTCAAAAAAAGCTGGGCCGCCAGGTCGATCATTCCCGAACCGCAAATGCCGATGGGCCGCAGGTCGTCGATTGTGTGCAGATGAAACGCCCGGGTTGCGGGATCGATCCGGATTTCATCGATGACGCCGGGCCGGGCCGTCATGCCGATTTTGGACATACCGCCTTCAAGGGCAGGTCCGGCCGCGCCCGCGCAGGCCACCAGCCATTCCCTGTTTCCCAACAGGACCTCGGCGTTGGTGCCTATATCCACCAGCATGGAAATCTCCTCCTGGCGGTGCAGACCCGAATAGAGAATGCCCGCGATCAGGTCCCCGCCGAAATAGCTGCCGATATTGGGAAATACGAACACGCAGGCGCACAGGTTGATGGAGACACCCAGTTCCGAAGCTGGAATCAGGCTGAAACGGTTGGCGGCCGGGATATAGGGCTCCCGGATGATCCAGTCCGGAACGATCTCCAGGAACAGATGGGTCATGGTGGTATTGCCGGCAACCGTCATCAGAAAGACATCATCCGCGACGATATCGGCCTTCCGGCATAATGATGCAATGGCCTTGTTAATGCCGTCGATGATCCGCTCATGAAGATCCCTCCGGCCAGTGTCATCGGCGGCAAAATGAACGCGCGCCAGGATATCCGGCCCAACGGGAATCTGGGGATTATCCATGGCCGTTTCCGACAGGATGGCGCCGGTTTGCAGGTCGATAAGCCTGAGTACCACCCGGGTGGTGCCAAGATCCACGGCAACGCCGGCCGCCGGCGTGGGATCATCCAAACCTTTGATCCCCACCACCCGGAACCCCCTGCGGTTCTTCATCACGACGCAGCGCACCTGACTGGATGCGGCGGCACGGAGCTGGCGGGAGAGGATTTTGAGCAGGGGCCAGGCAAAGCTGATGTCATCGGTATGCAAAACGGATTTCAGGGCGCCTGCGAGCCGTTCGGCATCGGCCCGGTTATCGGTGAGGCTCGGGGGCGGCACGGAAACCGGAATGACCCATCGGTCGCAAATATCGGACATGGTCATCAGCCCCGGTTATCGCCGCTTTTCTTCCAGCAGCCGTTCTACTTCGGCAGTGACGGCCTTCATGACCTGCCCGGCTTTCCCCTGGACCAGGAAATGGCTGGTGTGCCCGGTCAGCGGCGTGGGCTCCGGGTTGATTTCAATGACCACGGCCCTGGCCTGCCGGGCGATCACCGGAATGAGCGCTGCCGGCTGGACAATGGCCGATGTCCCCGCCACCAGCATGACATCGCATGTGGATGCCAGCTCCTGGGACCGGGCCAGTGCCTCCACCGGGATCATTTCACCGAAGAACACACATTCCGGACGGTATATGCCGCTGCACGCGCACCGGGGCGGGACCATGGTCAGGTCCACGGATACGGTCTCGGCCCTGGCCCCGCAGTCTAAGCATCTCAGCCACGCGAAATTGCCGTGAAACTCGATCACGTCCGTGCTGCCGGCCATCTGGTGGAGGCCGTCGACATTCTGGGTGATCACGGTCTTTACAATGCCGAGGCTTTCCAAGCGGGCCAGGCCTAGGTGGGCGTCATTTGGTTTTGCGGCGAGCAGGACGCGCTGCATGTCGCCCATGAAAATTTTCCAGACCTTTTCCGGATTTTTCATGAGCGCGTCGATATGGGCGAATTCCATGGGATCGTATTTTTCCCAGAGCCCGCCCGGGCCGCGAAACGGGGGGATCCCGCTTTCCACGGAAATACCGGCGCCGGTCAGGGCCACCACATGCCGGGCGGCCGACAGGCGGCGGGCGGTTTCCCGGATCAGATCATCCATTGTCGATTCCCTTCCCGTCAAACTTCAAAGGTCATGTCCGTGCCAACGCCAAAACATTCCATGTTCGATTTCCGGTCTGCGATCTCCCGGCGGCAGATATCGACGATCTGATCCATCTGGGTATCGGTCCGCTCCCGATTCAGGTGGAACAGCCCCAGACGCCTTACTCTGGCTTTCAGGGCCATTTCCATGGCGTCCGCGTAAGTGGAATGCCCCCACTCGACGCTTTCCCGGTATTCCTCGGGCGTGTATTCGGCATCGTGGAACATCAGGTCCGCTCCCGCGCAGAGAATGGCATAATCGGACGCTGGAAGTCCGCCGGGATGAAGGTAGCCGAGTTCATTGTCGGTTAAAAACACAAAGGAACGGCCATTTTCGATGAATTTATAGCCACTCCCGTTGTTGGGATGGCTCAGGCTGATGGGGATAACGGTGACTGATCCGATCTGAAAATCCGACGGGCACCCGTCCCGGTAAGTGATTTTCGCCTTCAGGTCCGAATAGCGCACCGGAAAATGGGGAGGCTCCATCAGTTTGCTGACGATCTCTTCGGTAAATCTGCCGGGAAAGGGACACCGATAGATCACCATGTTGGATTCGGCGCGATAAAGGGGCAGAAAAAAGGGGAAACCCATCAAATGGTCCCAGTGGGAGTGGGTCAGCAGAAAATGATAGGTCAAACATTTTTCCTTTACCAGTTGATTGCCCAGGCGGCGGATGCCGGTGCCCGCATCCACGATGATCAGATCTCCGCTTTTTGCCCGGATTTCAATGCAGGTCGTATCTCCCCCGTATTTGAAATATTCGGGTCCGGATACGGGGATGGAGCCACGTGAACCCCAGCATCTGATTTTCATGTTCGCCCCTTTACCGCTTTAAGGCAGTTGCCATGCTGACCGGTATGTCCGGAAAAAGTATGCCAGATACCGTCGCGCACCAGCCGACCCGTAATCGTTGCCGGTGAAGCAGATAATAGCGCCTCAGCCTTGTCAGCCTCGCTACGCAACAGCCCGGACAGAACGCTGCTGCGGATCACCCACAAGCCCCGAATGATCCCGAAGGGATCGTGAGCGGGCGCAGTCGGGTGCATCCGCTTGATGGACGGCGCGAAGCGCCGGACAGAAAGCGGATGGCAATCCGCAGCAGCGATGAACGGACGCTTCGCGTCCGTTCATCAAACCATTTATGGTCAAAAAAACCGGGATCGCCGATCAAGCCCTGCATGACCTCGAAATGAATATTGGCCATGATCAGGTCCGATGGATAATATACAAAATCGGCAGCGCTTCCGCAAGCAACAAAAACACGGTCATCCAGGCCGTTGATCCGGGCGTTCCGTCGCGCGGTATTTGCCGCCAGGAAATTATTGTCCACCGCGAGGTTTTTTGGGCTTCCGAGCCGGGCTGCGGCAATGGCCAGGACACCGGTGCCGGTTCCCAGATCTATCGTGGATGTAATGTGGTGGCTGTCAAAAAGCTGTTCGAGGCACACCAGGCAGTCCCACGTGGTGGGATGGTTGCCGACGCCGAACACCACCCCCGGATCAAGGATGACGGGAATTTCGTCTTTAGCGATATCGGTTGTATGCCACGGCGGCATGATAAGGAACCGCCCTACGCGCATGGGCCGGATCGCCTCGCCGTGCCAGTCGTCATAGGACATTCGGTACTGGTCGATAATCTCCAGGTGCGGCTGGCGGGCCAGCAGGCTCTCGATCCGGTCCGGCGCGGGCTCCGAAAAAAACAGAAACGAGGTGTCTTCTTCTTCCCAGTTGCCGATAAACCCGCTCCCGGTCAGACCATCCTCATCGTTTAGCCGCCCCTTGATATAATAAATATGAAGGGTGTCGCAGGGCGCGGCAGCAGCCGGGTCCCGAGGGCGCATCAATATCAGCCGATGACCTTGTCAAATATGCCGAATGCGGCCTGAACCGCCGGGCTGGCTTCCGGCATTTCAACCGTGGGTCTGCCTGCGGCATCGTATTCATGGACAGTGTCGTCTTCAGGCACAGTGCCGGCAAATTCAAGGCCGTTTTCCCGGGCCATGTCTGTCACATCCGCGGAAACGCCGTTTTTAGCCTGATTTACGATCAGGTAGCTTTTTTTAACCCCGATGTTGAGATTGTTGGCCAGATGATAAATCCGCATGGCCGCCTGAAGCCCCCGCCGGGAAGGGTCGGAGACGATCAGAAGCACATCGATATTTTTGGTGGTCAGCCGGCTGATATGCTCCATGCCGGCTTCATTGTCCATGACGATGAAGGGATAATTGTCGGTAAGCCGCTCCAGGTAATTGGTCAGAAGGGTATTGGCGGCGCAATAGCAACCGGTCCCTTCGGGCTGGCCCATGACGATGAGATCATAATCGCCGGATTCAATCACGGCCTGCTCCAGGCGCATGGACATGAAAACGTCCTTGGTCATGCCGGATGGGACATCACCTTTTTTCATATCCTCCCGGGCCTTGCCGATGGTGTCGTCCACCCTGACCCCCAACACTTCATTGAGGTTAAAATTGGAATCCGCGTCCACGGCCAGGATCGGGGTTTTGCCGCGGGCGACCATGTACTTGATCAAGAGACCGGCCAGAGTGGTCTTGCCTGTGCCGCCCTTGCCCGCCAGTGCGATTGAAAATGCCATTGATGGGTATCTCTCCTTTGACGTTACGTTTTATAGCTCAAAAATGTAAGTCACTTACAGGCATCCGTCAAGCATCTTTTATAGTATATCCCACCAGACATTTCATGAAAAGGACAAGGAAATGACCCATGAATAACCAGCTCGCAAGAAGCCGACTTTTAAAAGTTGACACGACATGTGGATAACATCTATAAATAATACCTGAATTTTGCACAAAACTTCCTGTCAGCAGCATGTGCCGTTAAAATTT
>CAYZXZ010000175.1:0-5302 GCA_964481615.1 uncultured Desulfobacteraceae bacterium
TAAAAATAATCAGAAAATCCTGTTTAATTTATTGTGAAAATCAACACCGTCTGTTAATTTAAAATTTGTAATTTAAATCAAATTCGTAGGTTTTCGGGTCCTGATCAATGTCGCGTTCGGCGGCCTCATAGAGATACGCGGTTGCCGCCAGACTGAAATTTTGCGTCACCTTATATCCGAGGCCGATCTTGAATCCCTGAACATCGACCGATTTCAGGGCGTCGCCGAAGGTTGCGTCCTTTAAACCCGCGATGCAGGAATCGGCGCCGATTCTAGTGTAGTCAATCGCGATGCTGAACTTGTCGATACCGGCGCTGACGCCAACCAGCCAGCCCATGTTTTCATCTTCCGGATCCAGATTCCCGCCCAGAAAACTCTGGCCTTGTTCGCCTTCGGCACCCATGTTGTAGAAGATGTGGGCGTAGGGGCTTATTTTAACCATATCTGTTTTGATTTCGGAGGATACATAGAAATCCAGGATATCGTAGCCATAATCCTTATCCAGGGTTTCCAGTCCGAGGATTTCATCCACGCGATGATAGTTGTAGAAGCCAAGGGCCGCGGTAACGAAATCGAGTTTTGCTCCGGCCTGGATCGCATACATATAGGCGACGTCATTGTCGATATATCTGACGTCATAACCGCCCAGGGTCATAAAAAACTTATCCATTTGATATTGGCCTGTAAAACCGACAGGCATTACATCACTGTCCCAGAGGGCCCAGGTCGTCAGAAAGGGGTTTTTCTGCTGGCCTGCGATCAATTTGAACGCATCGATTTTATGTTCGGCATAGGCGTAATCCAAGCGGATATCGCCGGTTTCAAAGAATTTTTTATCCGAATAGGTATGGTTCGTGGACGTGGCGTCGTCACCGCCGGTGGCCAGTCCGGCCGCGATGGTCCAGTTTTCCGCCGTGTTGTTCCATTTCATGCCGAGACGGAACCGCTGCCGCCAGCGATCCGCCGGATCCTCATGATCTATATCCTTTTCCGAATGTTCATAACGGATGCGCAAATCACCGGTGATGCTGAGGTTTTCAATGAAGTCGGAGGCCGTGACCGGACCGGCAAAGGTGCTGACAGGCAGTCCGGTTAACAATCCGACGCAAAACAAGATGAACATACACTTTTTTACCGTTTCTAACATTGTTCTCCTCCTTAATTTATTTGGTTGTATTTTTGCCATAACCCGTAGAAATGACATGCTGGTAACGCCGGTATCGATATTTGAGCCGAATATAGCGACCGATTGTGAGAAACAGGTGTCAACTGCTTGAAATAAAATTGACATATTCATTACAATCGTGTGACGGAATTTTCGGCTGTTGGGTTGCTTGATGCCCCGGCATACCGCTTCGATATCTCCGGTTCTCCGACGGTGGAAGAATTTTGTCTTATAGATTCATCAAATTTTATCCTCCGGTTTTTGCGGATCTAATTTTTGCAAAAGCCGGGGGAAACCACGAAAAAGTTCCCCCGGCTTTTTGATATGCCATACGGTTAGTTGTCTGCGGATTGGTCCACAATCAGTTCATATCCCGTTACCGTCAGTTTTGCCGGGGTTTTCATATTGTCGATGTTTCCCGGCATGCCGGACAGAGGATACCAGAGGGCCATGCATATTGTAAGGATAATAGTGCCTATAAATGCCCGGAACAAGAAGAGCTTGAAGGCCTCCCACTGGGTAAAATAGCCGAAACCGTATGCGATAAGGGTCGGCGGGCATCCGATGACCAGCAGGACGAAGGTTGTTGCCAGGGGCACGCACATGGCGATGGGCACCACCGGAGTCACGGCCATATCCGCCATGGGCACCACAACGGGGACCAGCAGGGTGGTTGCCGCGGCATTTGCCATAAAACTGGTGATGACGGTGGAAAGCGCAGATGCGCCGGCAGCTACAAAAGGCCATGATGCATTGGTGAAAAATGGAAAGATCTGGGTGGCGAGCCATTTGCCGGCGCCGGTATCCAGCATGGCCATACCAAGCGAAAACCCCGCGCCGAACACCATGATGGGGTTCCAGGGATACTCGTCCAGGCATCGTTTCCAGTTTACGACCTTAAAAATCATGCATACCAGGATAAAAATTCCGCCGATGGCCGACACATGGATTTTGGTCAGATCCGTCAGAAACCAGAGCACGAATGTCACCGTCAGAATCCATGTCATTATTTTTTCATTCCGGGTCATGGGCGGCAATTTTTCAATGGCCACTTCCGCCGGCAGCTCCTTGATTTTGGGCGGGTAAATAATCCAGATCGCCAGCCAGGTGGCAATTCCCAGTGCCATTGACGGAACAAATTGATATAACATGTATTCCATGAATCCGATATGGTAACCGGTGATCTGGCCGAGCAGTTCGGCGGAAGCCGGGGACCGGCCGGAACCCAGAAAGGTGGCGCCGCCGCCGCATGCCGAACCGAGCGGAATGAGAAACATGAAATGCTTGGTGAAGTTGTTGGTTTTGTCCGGGGTGAGCCCCATTTTTAAGAACATGGGCATCATGGCATAGAGCAAAATGATGGTGATGGTGGCATCATGGGTCCATGCCGCCAGAAAGGTTGCGCCCATGCAGAGGGTGAAACTGAGTCTCTTGACGTTTGTTCCTCCCATTTTCAGAAGACCGGACATGACCCTGCTGGGAAGAGTGGTCTGTCCCAGCATCACGCCGAGCATGATGATGAAAAAGACAAAGACGACGGCCTGATTGGCGTACGGTTCCCAAGCCGCCTTGGATGGCTGGATATTGAAAATGATCAATCCGCAGCCGACCCCGATGGCGGTGACCCCGATGGGAAGGGCCTCGGATGTCCACAGCAAAACGACCGTGGCAAGCAGCGCGAGAAAAGCATGCCCGCGGACGCCCAGCGTTTCCGGGGTGGGGAGCAGCCAGATGGCCAGACCCACGGCGATGGAAATGCCTATCCATGTGAAGGCGAATTTCTGGCTTTTTTCCGCCCCCCCTTCTTCTTCTAATTTCGCAATACTGATTTCCATACTCATTGGAACCTCCTATCGGGTCATCTGGTGATGATATTTACGATCTCAAAGAAAAGATCCTGTTCTCTCAAAATGCCGGCTACATTTTTGCCGGATGTGACGATCAGCCGCGTCTTTTGTGTTTTAAAGAGCAGGTCGGCCACTTCCATGAGGTTGGCGTTTTCATCGATCATGGGCGGGGCTTCCAGCACGAGCTCCCCGACTTTCTTGTCGGCCAGGGATTTCATCTGAATGGTAAACAGCCCGTCCCATCCTCCCCTGAACACAGGGGAGTAGCGGATGCTGTCGGTCATGGAGGACTTGGGAAGGGAAAGATAAAACGGCCTTACCGCTTTGATCAGGTCCTTCATGCTGAGGATGCCGACAAAATTCTTCTGCGGGTCGAATACCAGAATAGACCGGTGCCCGGCATCCCGGATACGGCTGCTGGAAGCCAGGTCGGTGAGGGAATTCATTAGCTTGAGAATGGCTTCCCGGATGGTGGCGTCGGTGGTAACCGTGGAATAATCATCAATGGTGGTCATGATGTCCCGGACTTTTTTTTCCGATAGGGCCGTGCCGCTTCGGCGGACGGTGCAGGCTTCATTGATTTTTGCGGCAAGGATATCGATGTCGCAGGGCTTGATCAGATAATCAAAGGCTGCCAGCTTGCGTGAATTCATGGCGGAATCAGGACTGCCGTGCCCGGTAAGCATGATCACCTGGGTTTCAGGGGCGAATTTCTTGATTTCCGCCAGAGCCTTGTGCCCGTCCATGCCTTCCATTTTGACATCTAAAACCACCACATCATGGGGGGTTGCCCTGATGATGTTGATGGCCTCTTCCCCGGATCCGGCAATGGTGGTTTCAAACCCTTTTTTCCGTAAGAGTGTTGATGTTGTTTCACGAAACCTTGGCTCGTCATCCACCATCATCACTTTTATTTTTCTGGTCATGGTCTTGTTCTCCTTTTCATAAAGACTGTTTTTCATGTTCAGCCGTGGCATGTATCCGTTATTGACACTTTATAAGTCGCTCCCTCCTTATTTGAATATGATGTATTATTAATTAAAAAATCGTATCATCCATATCTCAAAAAACGCTCAGCCGGCCAGCCGATTCTGCGCCGGACCGGTCGCCAACCGATTTTTAATTTGTCAATAACATTCAAAGTTCATGCCATGAGACACTCAAAGTTCATGCCATGAGGCCATGTTATTGCGGATCGTGGAATATCCAGTATTGATGAGAATATTTCAGAGGGGCCTTTGCCTGAAGGGAAACGATCGGATCACTGCGGATCGTCAGTTTTTTTTACACGTTGTAAAAAAAATGTATTTATCCGGTATCCGGGGTTCGTGTTGATTTTTGGAGGGATTGGATATATTTCGGGTTTGAACCGATTTGAATCGACAACACTATTTTGGTGACCCATTGATTCGATTGCAGACCTATATCGCCCATGCCGGAATCTGTTCCCGGAGAAAAGCCGAGCATCATATTTTAAACGGAAGGGTCGCGGTAAACGGCGAGGTGGTGACCCGGCTGGGGACAAAGATCGATCCGGCGGTTGATCGCGTGGAAGTCGACGGCAGGCCCGTGGCGCCGGCTCCGGACCCGCCGGTCTATATCATGATCAACAAGCCGGCCGGTTACATCACCAGTTGTCGTCACGGCAGCCGTAAAATCGTCATGGATCTGATTGACATTCCGAAGCGAATTTTTCCCGTGGGCAGACTGGACAGGGATTCCACCGGCCTGCTGCTGCTCACCAGCGACGGGGATCTTCACCTGCGCCTGACCCATCCGTCGTTTGATCATGAAAAGGAATACGAGGTGGCGGTTGCCGATCCCATAGCGGATGCGGCCCTTTCGGAAATGAGAAACGGGATACTGATCGACGGGATCAAAACCCGGAAAGCTGAAATCCGGCGGTTGTCCATCAATCAATTTCGGGTTATTCTTAAAGAAGGGCGCAAACGGCAGATCCGTCGCATGGTGGAAAGCGTGGGCAACCGGGTGACGGGCTTGCATCGTATCCGGGTCGCCGGCCTGCGCCTTGGCGATCTGGCTTCGGGCCAATGGCGTTATCTGACTAAGAAAGAAATCGCCGACCTGACGGCAAAGCACAAAAGTCCAAATTCAAGGCATGCAAATCCCGAGCAATGATTCGTACTTCTCGTACGATGAAGCAGCGAGGGATGCGGCGCAACGCGGAAGCTGGACTTTTTGCGAAGCCGTCTACTGGTATTTGATCTTGTTCCCTTTTTTATATGAAAATGTTCATAACCATTTGAATGTTCTGCCTTTCGTGTCGCTC
>CAYZXZ010000176.1:0-5192 GCA_964481615.1 uncultured Desulfobacteraceae bacterium
CTGCTCGCAACCGCCCTGGTCCGCAGCCGCACGGCAACCAGGCGATTCTGATATCCGGCAAAAAGCAATTCGTCGTTTTTTAACCGCTTATTTCAATTCGGACGGGATCACGGCCACTGGAATGGGGCTTATTTTATGTGCATTGGCCTGCTGGAAGCGGCGGTAAATGGAAAGGACCGTTTTCTGCCGGTCGGTCAGGACCTTTTGATGATCGGGCGCCGTATCAAATGCCATGGCCCACTCCAGCTCGTCGTATGTAGCGCCGATCTGGGCTTCATCGCTCCGGTTGTCGGCCCAGAGTCCGTCGGTGGGAGTCGCGTTTATAATGCCCTCGATGATTCCAAAAGATTTGCCGACGGCATAGACCTCGGATTTCATCAGATCCGCAATGGGGGATAAATCCACACCGCCGTCGCCGTACTTGGTGAAAAATCCCACGCCGAAATCCTCGACCTTATTTCCGGTGCCGGCTACCAGGAGCCGGTAATGGCCGGCAAACGCATACAGGGTCAGCATCCGGAGCCGGGAGCGGGTATTGGCCATGGTCATGCCGTCCTTTATCTCCGGCGGCAGGATCTGTTCAATGGATTGGAAAGCCGGGGTCAGGTCCACGGTCACGCCGGTTACATTGTTGAAGCGGCGCTTCAGCCATCTGATATGCTCCGATGCAAGAGATGCCTGCTCCAACGACTGATAAATGGGCATATTCATGGCCATCACGGTTTTGCCCGTCCCGGCGCACAGGGTGGAGGTCACCGCCGAATCGATCCCGCCGGACACACCAACCACAAAACCGTTCATGCCCGCGCTGGCGCAGTAGTCCGCAAGCCAGCCCGTAATATGGTCGATCACCTGATCCGTCTTCATTTTCATGCCCCGTTTTTTAAAGTGTCCCCGGATTATTTGCGCCTCTGATCCATCTAAAGTAGTCATCCCACTTGACAGAAAACCCGATAAATGGGATACATCAATAAACTATCTCTTTCAACCGAATTTCGACACCTTGTATAACCGGACGAAAGCTGATTTTGTTACCGGCACTTTCCCAATATCATTGCAAACAGCGGATGACTGATTCTTTTCCGATCCAACCGGGTTACCACCCCAAACCTTTTGCAAATAATTGAGGAGGAATCATGAGAAGAAATCGTTGGATAATCTTTTTTTTCGTCCTGGTTTTTACCGGTTTCGCTGTTGCGGCGGATGCTGCCATCAAAACGGTACGGGATGACAAGGGGGTCTGGTTCATCAAGGGCGAGCCCACCGACAGCCTGTACGATGTTTTTGAGGCAATGGGATACGCCGTTGCAACGGATCGGCTCTGGCAGGCGGAGTCCTTCCGCAGGGCCGCAAAAGGGCAACTGGCGGCCATTTTCGGTCCGGATTTCCTGGGACAGGACATGCTGGTCCGCATGACCGGGTATTCACGCGCGGAACTGACGGCCGGATACAACAGCCTGGACGCCGACACAAAAATGATCATTGACGGATACGTGGCCGGCTTTAACCGGCGCATCGCGGAAATTACCGCAAACCCGGCCATCAGGCCGCTTGAGTTCCACGCCCTGTCGTTTGTCCCTGATCTTTGGACACCGGAAGATGTGATGGCCTGGCAGGCCTTGATGCTGCGCCAGTTCGATCCCGAGGCCCAGAAAAGGGCGCAGCTTGACAATGCGGCCCTGTTGCAGTATCTGACCACGGTTTTCGGACCGGCGGCGGGCATGGGAATGTGCTATGACCTGCGCTGGATCAACGATCCTTCGGCTACCACCTATATCCCGGCATCCGGGGACCATGCAGCCTCCGTCATGGCCTTTTCCGGATTTATGGCAACAAACAGTACGACTTCCCGGATGCGCATGCCCGCCCTCCCACTTGACGCCATGCCGGAAACCGATCTTCAGGCAGTGGCGCAAAACCTGGACCTGCTCTGGTCGGATCGCGAGGAAAAACTTAAAAAAATCAATGCGTATGCGCAAATGGGATCCTATGCCTGGGTGATCTCCGGCGATAAAACCGCCTCTGGCCGGCCCATCATCTATTCCGGACCCCAGATGGGTTTTGACACGCCCGCTATCGTCATGGAAGGTTCCATTGATGCCGCGGGAATGAAAATCTCGGGCATGTCCATTGCCGGTCTGCCCGGCATCGTTATCGGCCGGACCCCCCATCACGCCTGGTCCATGCAGGTCGGCCACGCCCGAACCACGGATTATTATTTTGAACCGCCCCCGGCCATGGCGCCGGCAGGCTATTACACATCCCGAACGGAAACCATCCAAGTGGCAGGCCAGGGGCCGGTGACCATCAGTGTCTATCGGTCCCCCCACGGGCCGGTAGTCTCCCCCATGAATTTCAACCCGGCAACCTATGACATGGCGGCCGACGGGCCGATCGTGGCTTGGAAATACGCCCACTGGGGAAAAGAGCTCTCAACCATCAGCGCCTTTTTGAGACTGAACCGGGCACAAAGCATGGATGAATTCGGCGCGGCATTAGAGGATGTGGGGGTCAGCCAGCATTTCTGCTATGCGGACAATGAAGGCAATATCGCCTACTGGATGTCGGGTGTGGATTACATTCGCCCGAACCAGAACGCGCAGGGGATCCCCGTGGACTGGCGTCTTCCCCAGGGAATGTTTTTCCCCGCTGTCATGCCGGCCGAATGGACGACCACGCGCCGTCCGCTTTCCACGGACCGCAACAACCCCGCGGGATTCTATGCAGGGTGGAACAACAAAACGAGTACCGATTATGGAAACGCATTCAACAACATGAGCTATTATTTCGGCCCCTTTCACCGGACCCACGTGCTGGAGGAATATCTGGCGGATAAAGATAACCTGACATTCGAGGAAATCCGGGATCTGGCCTTAAACATCGCCACTACCGATTCATTCGGTAACGGCGGCAATCCATGGCCATTCGTGAAAAACGATTTCCAAGACGCCGTGGCCCAAAATTCCACAGCGGCCCGAAACCAGGCCATTGCCGTCATGGAAAATTTTGACGGCCATTTTGTCGACGGCGGCCCGGCCAACTGGGCATCCGGGATGGATCGTTCCGATGCCTGGATGCTTGCCGACGCATGGATACGCGAAGTCATTGATCTTACTTTCCGGGATGAGCTCGACAACTCCACCGTCGAATACAATCCGAATGCGGAACCCGGGAAACGCTGGGAAAACCCGCAGGTGTTGTTTAACGTGCTGATCAGAGCCCTTGCCGGCGAAGATGCTTCCATCATAAATAATTACAACTGGTTCCAAAATATCGGCGCTCCAGAAGCACCGCAGACCGCCGAGGAGATCATCGTGGCGGCACTCGATAATGTACTTGCCGCTTTGGGTGAAAGGCCATGGGGCATTGACAAGCGCGGCGAAATCGAATTTAATCATCCGATGTTCGACAACCCGCCGGTGGCGCTTAATCCCCTGCACAAAATACCCTTTTCCTCACGGTCTACGTATGCGCACTGCGTTGAAATGGGCAAATTCGGGCCGACACGGATTGAAAGCATGTTCCCTCTGGGGCAATCCGGCGACATCCGGGCGTATGCAATTGGTACGGAATTGATATTCGATCGGAATTTCTACTCCATGACCGGCGTTTATGATGACTTTTCCCATCGCCGTTTCAAGAATGAAACCGGTAAAAGCGACAGCACCTGCTTTATCCGGGCACTGATAGACAATTAGTAATTCTTCCCTTCCCGCCGCGGGCCGCGCCTGCGGCGGGAAGGTGCAACATTGTACGACTTCGACTCATTCCATCAACAGCCAGCCGGGCCGGTCTGATGTTGCAACCGATGATCAATATCTCCGTCAACAATGCAGGCGGGATTGCGCTTGCCATGCTCGGCATCTGGCTCGGAAACCTGACATGATGATGATATAATGCCGGCTGGGGGCCGGCGGACAATCGCTGATCCAACATGAAGTATTTTACCTGAATTTTGCACGAAACTCGCAGCCAGCGGCATATGCCGCTAAAAATTCCATTTCCTGAGATTTTGGCAGGGCGCCTTTCCCGTCAGTCCCTACCGTCTATTTTTTCCTCTACGAAGAGTTCATTGGGCAACTTCCATGGCTAATGGGCTAATTTCATATAAAATTCCGTGCAAAAAATTTATTGCGCGCATCGGGTTTTGAAAAAATTGACTCTACGCCGGAACAGTCTCCCATGGCCTCGGCTTGATCCTCAACCGGTCCATAAATCCATAAAAGGTCAAAAGCGCCGGCGTTCTGCTATCATACAATGAATATTTAACCGCATCCTTTATCACCTTGGCCGCCACAAAAAGAAGCTTCAGCCGGGCGATGCGGATGGTGTTGGCCCTGATCCCTTGAATCCGGGCTTCACCTGATTCCGCCTCGGTGCCGCTCATGGCGGCCATTATTTTGATATAGCGCCAGATGTTATAGCCCAACATCACCAATTGAAAAAACGCATAGTTGTTTTTAAACTTGCTTGACGGAATCGCCGCAAGTCCCTCCCGCTTAGCTTCCCCCACTAGATTCTCCACATCGGCCCGGGTGTCATATTCATCTGCTCAATTGACTTATCGCGAAAGCTTACGCGATATCGAATGCTGCCTCAGGGCCATGCAAGGCAGGCTTTACCATATGGGTATAAGAGGAAAAGTCGCCCGCAGTACCCTGGCCGATGCCAATGAAACAAGAGACTGGCGAATTTACGCTGATTTTGCTCAAATTCTGATTCATGAAGCGCGCCGGCTTTATTCTGATACGGATTTTGGCCTCGATTTAAAAGAAACGGTTTACGCGCTGGATTCATCAACCATTGATCTGTGCCTGTCAATGTTTCCATGGGCGCGTTTCAGAACAACCAAGTCAGCTGTAAAGCTGCATACATTATTAGATTTGCGGGGCAGCATTCCAACGTTCATCTGGATTACTGACGGCAAGGTTCACGATGTCAATCTATAATTAGTGTCTGAACGGAAAAAATTATAATCAATAATAACTGATTGTTATAAATTTAGTGTTCCTTGAAGATTTTGAAAAAATTTAAATTTTGCTGTATTTTTAGCTTGACATCAGTCATTACTAATGACATAATATATTGAAATTATTTATGATGCATTTTATGTCTGTCTGCAGCCAATACCCGCAGACCGGTTGGATTCAAAAATCTTCAGGAAAAAATATGCGAAAAATTATCGACATGCA
>CAYZXZ010000177.1:0-5177 GCA_964481615.1 uncultured Desulfobacteraceae bacterium
TATCATTTTCATCCTTCGTTGTGCCCGACCAGGGCATGGGGGTTAATTGACAAATATCCAGACAAATATGACCGGACCATGTCTCTGTCGATTTCTTTCATGGTATGGCGCATGTTTTCGATCATGGCATAAGTCCGGTCCGTGGCCTGATCAATGGCGTCAGGATATTGTTCCAGGTACCATTCGACCCATCCCTTATAGGATTTTCTTTCGTATTCCTGGATCAGTTCCGATCTTCTGGTGGCGGTTTTTTATTTTGTCGCGGCCTTGTATGCGGCGGTTTGCAGGCCGATCAGGTCCGGAAGGTTCGGTCGGTCGATATTTTCCTCGATCATGCGTTCAAAGGCGCTGCCGATGACGATGCCGTCGGCCATTGGCGCCACCGCGGCCACATCGTCGGCCGTGGAGATGCCGAATCCCACGCAAACGGGAAGCTCGGTGACGGCGCGTAGCCGGGTCATCTGCCCCTGGATTTCCGACGTGTCAAGGCCGTCGCTGCCGGTTACGCCGGTTTTAGATAATAGATAGAGAAATCCGGATGCGGCCGCGGCAATATCGGCCATGCGACCTGACGGCGTGGTGGGGGCCACCAGCTGGATCATGGAAAAATCGTCATGGGTGAAAACGCGGGTGAGCTCGGCGGATTCCTCCAGGGGTAAATCCACCACAAGGACCCCGTCGGCGCCCGCGGCACGGGAATCCTGATAAAACCGTTCGCAACCGTAAGCGAGAATCGGGTTGTAATAGCTGAAAATGATGACGGGTATTTCCGAACAGCCGCGCACGGCCCGGGCCATTTCCAGAACGTCGGTCAGGGATGTCCCTTTTTTTATGGCCCTGGCTGATGATCGCTGAATCACCGGCCCGTCGGCGGTGGGATCGGAAAAGGGGACTCCGAGTTCAAGAATATCCATGCCGTTGTCGCACATGGCCGCGATGATCCGGCCGGAAGTTTCAGGGTCCGGGTCTCCGGCCGTGACAAATCCCACAAGCGCTTTTTCGCCGTTTTGACGCAATCGATCAAAGGTCTTTTGAATTCGGGTGCTCATAACTGATGCTCCTTGTAATATTCGGTAACAATGCCGAGATCCTTGTCGCCCCTTCCGGACAGATTCACCAGGATGATGTCTCCCGGTTTTCGGGCTTTGGCTTCTCTCATGGCCGCGGCCACGGCATGGGAACTTTCCAGCGCCGGTATGATCCCTTCCAGCCGGCACAGGGCGGAAAACGCGTTCATGGCCTGGTCATCGTCGATGGGGGTGTAGCGCGCGCGCCGGAGTTCCTTGAGCAGGGCGTGTTCCGGACCCACGCCCGGATAATCCAGTCCCGCGGATATGGAGTGGGCTTCGTTGATTTGACCGTTTTTGTCCTGGAGCAAATAGGATTTGGACCCATGCAACACGCCGATGGAGCCTGCGCACAGGGAGGCGGCGTGTTTGCCGGTGTTGATGCCGAATCCGGCGGCTTCCACCCCCAGTATGTCCACGGCATCATCAATGAACGGGTAAAACAGGCCCATGGCGTTGCTGCCGCCGCCTACGCAGGCCACCAGCAGATCCGGGAGCCTGCCGGTGATGTTCTGGATCTGCTGTTTCGCTTCATCTCCGATGACCCTCTGAAAATCGCGTACCATGGCCGGGTAGGGATGGGGACCGGCCACGGACCCGATTACGTAAAAGGTGTCCCGGACCGCCGCCACCCAGTATCTCAGGGCCTCGTTCATGGCGTCCTTGAGAGTGCCGGTGCCCGAGGAAACCGGCACCACTTCCGCGCCCAGAAGTTCCATGCGTTTGACATTGGGGGCCTGGCGACGAATGTCTTCAACCCCCATAAAGATTTTACAGGTCATTCCGAAGAGAGCCGCGGTGGTGGCGGTTGCCACGCCATGCTGGCCCGCGCCGGTTTCGGCGATGACTTTGGTTTTACCCATCCATCGAGCCAGAAGGGTCTGGCCGATGGTGTTGTTGATTTTGTGCGCCCCGGTATGCGTCAGGTCTTCGCGCTTGAGATAAATATCGGCCCCGCCGCAGGAATCGCTTAATCGAGCGGCATGAAACACGGGCGTGGGGCGTCCCGCGTAATCGGTCAGCAGGTTTTTAAATTCTTTTTGAAAAGCGGGGTCCGGCAGATGCCGTTGATAGGCATCCGCCAGTTCCAGCAGCGCCGGCATCAGGGTTTCAGCCACGTAACGGCCCCCGAAAAGCCCGAAATGGCCGCTTGCATCCGGATAAGGTCCGTATTGGCCTTTTCCCAGGGCATTCATAAAAATATCCTCCGTAAGGGTTTGTTGATTCGACAGGCGCGGACCGCCCGGATAAAAGCCTCGACTTTTGCCATATCCTTGAAGCCCGGCGATGATTCTACGCCCGAGCTGACGTCCACGGCGTCAGGTTCGGCGTCGCGGATTGCTTTTTTTATATTTTCCGGATCCAGCCCGCCGGCAAGGATCAGGGGCAGGCGGGTTCCAAAATCCCGTGCCGCCTTCCAGTCCCAGGTCATGGCGTTTCCGCCGGGCAGGACCCCTTTTTTGCACTCAATCAAAAATGCTGCTGCCGGGTAGGCATCGGCCGTATCCATTGCAGGAGTGCCCTCCACGTACAGGGCCTTGATGACGGTGACTGATTGATCCGCAAGCTGCCTGACAAGTTGCGGTGTTTCCCGGCCGTGGAGTTGCACCGCGGAGAGTCCGCAAGTTCGGACGGCTTCCATGATGATATCCAACGGTTCATCCACAAACACCCCGACTTTGGCAATTGATGCGGGCAGGCCGGCGCACACGGAACGGGCTTTTTCTATTGTGATAAACCGTGGGCTTTTTGGATAAAAGATCAGCCCGACGGCGTGTGCTCCGAGGTCGGCGCATGCCCTGGCCTGGTCCGGCAGCGTCAGCCCGCATATTTTGATTTGCGGTGTGAATGGTTCGTTTTGCATCAGGATAAAAGTTCCCGTATAAATGCTTCCGGGTCATCGGCCCGGACAATGCTTTCGCCGATGAGAAAATGATATATCCCGGCGTCCCGGCAGGCGATGATGTCTTCCCGGGT
This sequence comes from uncultured Desulfobacteraceae bacterium, assembly GCA_964481615.1. GTDB lineage: Bacteria > Desulfobacterota > Desulfobacteria > Desulfobacterales > Desulfosalsimonadaceae > SURF-33. The sequence goes on from CAYZXZ010000177.1 coordinate 3,045, forward strand.
CCGGATTCCGCTGGCGGCCACGGGAATCTGATCCGGCGAGAGGCTGCGCGAAAGCCTGGCCGCGATATTCATGTCCACGTCAAAGGATTTCAGGTTCCGGTTGTTGATCCCGATCAGGCGGGCGTCCATGCCAACGGTTTTTGTCAGATCTTCTCCGGAATGTATTTCCACCAGTGCGTCCATGCCAAGGGAGCCACTGAGGTCCAGGTAATCCTTTAACTGGTTTTTCTCCAGAATCCTGGCGATGAGCAGGATCGCGTCGGCATTGATGACTGCGGATTCATAAATCTGGTAGGACGTGAGCATAAAATCCTTGCGCAGAACCGGCAGGGCGCAGGCATTGCGGGCCGCTATGAGGTCCTCGGTTCCGCCTTTGAACCATTTTTCCTCGGTGAGTACGGAAATCGCTGAAGCCCCGCCCCGCTCATACGCGGATGCCAAATCAGCGGCATCCAGATCCGGCAGGATGTCGCCTTTAGAAGGCGAAGCCCGCTTGATTTCCGCGATGATCCGGGTTTGGTCCGGTTTACCGGAAGACAGGGCGAATGCGAATCCCCTGCGGCTGTTTCGGTCCAGTGCTTCGGCATCGGCGCGCAGGCTTGTCTCGGTGCGGTACTGCTTTTTCCGGCCGGTCTCATATTGTTTATACGCGACAATTTCAGATAAGATGTCGGCGGCCATCAGCCGTTCTCCCGGGTGAAATGAATCAGAGCTTCGAGCTTGCCTGTTGCGGCTCCGGAGTCAATGGATGTTTCGGCAAGGCGGATGCCTTCGGCGATATCTCCGGCTTTTCCCGCGGCCATCAGGGCCACCGCAGCATTGATGAGTACGACGTTTCTTTCGGGTCCTTTTTCGCCCGCAAGGATTTGTCGGGTGATGCCCGCATTTTCTTCCGGCAAACCGCCGAGCAGGGCTCCGGGTTCGACGGCCTGGCCGAAATAGGTTTCGGGCGAAATATCATAGGTGCGGATCTGGCCGTCTTTCAGTTCCGAGACACGCGTGGGCGCGCACACCGAGATTTCGTCGAGTCCGTCGTGTCCGCATACCACAAAGGCCCGTCTGGCGCCGAGCAGGGACAGTGCCCTGGCGAACATTTCGGTCAGTTCCGGCGCGAAAACGCCCAGCAACTGGCAATTGGCGCCGGCCGGATTGGTCAGGGGACCCAGCATGTTGAAAATGCTGCGCAGGCCGATTTGTTTGCGGGCCGGGGCCGCGTGTCGCATGGCGCTGTGATAGATGGGCGCGAACAGAAATCCGATGCCGATTTCGGAAATGGCTTCTTCCACGATTTCCGGATGGGTGTCGATTTTTACGCCAAGGGCTTCGAGCAGGTCCGCGCTTCCGCATTGACTGGAAATCGAGCGGTTGCCGTGCTTGGCCACGGTCACCCCGCACCCGGCCACCACAAATGCGGTGGTGGTGGAGATATTGAAGGTTTTGGCCCCGTCTCCGCCCGTGCCGCAGGTGTCCACAATATCTGATGCCGAAATGGTAATCCGGGTGGCTTTCCGGCGCATGGCCACGGCCGCGCCGGCGAGTTCCTCGAAGGTTTCGCCTTTTGTGGCCAGGGCGCCCATGAACGCGCCGATCTGGGCGTCGGTGATGGTGCCGGAGAAAATCTCGGTCATCATCTCAGCCATTTCCATATCCGATAAATCAATTTTTTTAATAATTTTAGATAAATAATCTTTAAACATTAAAGTTCTCCGTTAAGTCTATGAAGTTACGCAGCAACCGCTTGCCATTGGGGGTCATGATGGATTCCGGATGAAACTGGATCCCTTCGGTGGGATGTTCCCGGTGCCGGATGCCCATGATTTCACCATCATCGGTTTCCGCCGATATTTCAAGAACGCCGGGCAGGTCCTGCCGGGAAACCGCCAGGGAATGGTATCGCATGGCGGAAAATGGTTTGTGGATGCCTGCAAACACACCTTTGCCGTCGGCTGTGATCATGGATGTCTTGCCGTGCATGATGGCTCGAGCCGACACAATCCGTCCCCCGAATGCGGCGGCAATGGCCTGGTGTCCCAGGCAGACCCCCAGGATCGGGATTTTGCCGGAAAACCGACGGATCAGAGGGATGGACAGGCCGGCGCTGCGAGGCATGATGTCCGTCCATGCTCAGCTTGA
>CAYZXZ010000178.1:0-5160 GCA_964481615.1 uncultured Desulfobacteraceae bacterium
TAAATTTATAACAATCAGTTATTATTGATTATAATTTTTTCCGTTCAAACACTATTTAGGTCTAACAGCCCGATCTAATGCTTTTGCTGCCTTTATTAATAGGTGGCGTTCTTCGGGTGTGATTTCGGGTAGGTCTAAAAAACTTCCATTTTCCAGGGAATAACCAGCGGTAGGTGCTGCCAGAAAATAACCCCCTTCGCCCCTGGTTTCGATGTAGCATGGATAAATAAACCAGCGGTCGCCGTCATTATGCGCGCGGTGGATCTTCCCCATAAATTCATGGTCGCCGGGTCCGTCAACCTCAATCTTATCGCTTGCAAGCTTCGTATTCCCTGGAATATCAACCCCAGGACAGCGGAAAACAATATGTTTGCCGCCGCTCTGTGTCTTTTGCCGGGTAAGTTTGGCAATCAACCCCAGCTTTTCAGCTTCGACAAGCGCCGCCCACGGGTCAAACCATACGGCCATAAAATCGAAGTCTAAAATTTCCAGATGGCCGGAAACAGCGCCGCAGATAATGGCAACCCCCGGCCATTTATGCTTTGCCGCAATGTCAACCGGCATCCGCTTGGCTTGATAACATTTCCATTCAGATAAGGTCGGGTTTTTGGTTCGGACGTTCGCGGGTATTATGGACAGCAGGGCGTTTAAAATAAGCGCTTTAATATAAGATGATATGGTGGCGGATTTTCCGCTTGACAGCCCTGTCACTTTGTGGCATGAATAATCATCAGCGGATGTATCGCCGCTGATGGTCGCCTTTCTATTTTGGTTTAGCCCGGTCCCGCTCGCTTCAGCGGTGGCCGGGCTTTCGCTTTTGGCGTGTAGCATGGCCGCCCCCTAATTATTGCGGATAGTGTTGTTTGTGGCTGTTTCAAGCAGCCATGCGGTGGCCCATTGACGCGGATAAAGGGGTTTATTGCCTGCCTTAACAAACGGCGGCCCATTACCTTCAAAGCGTGACCGTTGCGCCCATGCTTTGCTCTTACGAAAAAGTTTGCACAACTGATCTTCGTCAAGCAGATCATTAAGATCAATTTCCGGGTATTTTTGCCGGATCATGTCGGCAACCTGGTTTTTCAATTCCATTTTTATTTCCTTTCATTTTGTTCTAAGGTTTTTTGCCTCGTTTGAACAAATTTTAAGGATGTTAAAAAATGGCGTCAAAGGTGTTTAGTAGGATATTTAAACAGGCAAAACGAATAATAACAGGATATTAATGGCAGGAAAAATTTAAAATAGAAAAGGCCGGGTGTGGTTCTATCCCTGAAATGTGGCTGTTCTGTTTTACTTGATACGCTTTAAAAGCTTTGTCCGCGCATCGGTCAAGGTGTCTTTTAAACGGTGAAGATAGGTTTGATCTTTATCTTGTGCGTTTTCCGGTGTGATCTGATGTCGGATGCTATTGGACAGCTTGCGGCCGTGCTTTATGGATAAGAGTTTTTTTAATGACTCTGTAACGGTCCCTTGTCGGGTCCGGTATTCCCCGGATCGTCTATCGTATCTCAATCGTTTTTGCCGGTGGCTTTCAATGTCATGAGTAACGTTTTTCTGGAATCCGTCAATCAAATCCTGTGCGGCCATGATCGCCGCGTCACCTTTATTTTCCCCTGCAAGCTCAGAATCAACAACAGAATCCAATGCCGCCATTAGCTGCAATGTGGTCTTGAATTGCCCCCTTGCGCCGCCCTGTCCGCTTATATCAAAGCCCAGGGAATAATAAACATACTTCGGGATTTCGCCCGGCGGATCATCGGTGTATGCACCGTTTACAAGCTCAAGCGCGCCATTATATAAATAGGTGGTGATCCATTCCGGCATGGGTAGCCCGAAGTCATGGACAGCCAGCAGCGCCCGCCAGCAGAACAAAGGGTTTCGGGTTTCCTGGTAGCAATGTTCGAGCGCGTCAACCTGTTTTTGAATCCGATCCCGAATCGCCTGTTTTTCGGCATCAGATCCGGCTTTCCGCATGAGTTCGAGCAGTCGCCGGGTTTGACGTTCAAGATCATTTAAAGCGCCTGTGACGGCTTTCTGACGGCCTAATCGGTGGTTTTTGTCATGGGATTGGCGCCTACTCATTCTCTGCCCTTTCATGGTCTGATTTTTTTATCAAACGCGGTTTCTTGATTCCGGCCGTCATCATGAAATAATCAGTTATTTTCTGCATGGGCGCCATTAGTCGCTCTGGTGACATTTGAATATATCCGCGCGTGATGTCCTCGCTCTGTTTATGGTTCAACAGCGCTTTGACGGCATACGCGGAAATGTCCAGGGATTCCGCCGCCGTCGCAAAAGATCGCCTTAAATCGTGCGGTGAAAGTTTGATCCCGGTTTGTTTGAAAATCCGATCTTCTGCATATCGAAAATTTGAAAATCCATCTAACACCTTGCCCCCTGTGCGTTTCTCATATCGTGCTTTCAGCATATCGAGCAGATAATCAGATAAAGGCAGGGTGTGATTTTCTCTGTTTTTGGTGTCAATAATGGTCAAAGTTTTGGCTTCAAAGTCGATATCCCGCCAGTTCAACCCAAGCGCTTCTGATCGTCTTAGGCCGGTCAACAACAGCAATAAATAAAAATCTCTGGCAACATCACCTTGCTTTAATTTCGGGTTTATTTTGCCGGTGCCGGGGTCCCTTTCGGGTACCTCTGCTAAGCCTATGACGGCCTTGATATAGCGCTTAATTTCATGGTTTCTTAGGTGCCGGGTCCGGCGTCCTATTCTATGCCATGAGCGCGTAACGGATAAAATTTTGACAGGGTTTGAATTTAGCAACTCTTTTCCCTTTTCGTCGGCGTGAATATTACTGGCATAATTCAGGACAGCCCGAAGATAGCGAAAACATAAATTTGCCTGTGCTGGTGATTTCAACCCTAATTTTTTATGACGGCGTGTTACCATTTCGCGGGTGATCTCAGTAACGGGTTTCTTGTACCAATCGGACAGCCCGCCCCCCATAACCTTCTGGATATCGGCAATGGTGCCGGGTTTCAACTTCGTTTTCCTCGCTGATACATATTCATTAATTGCATCTTCAAGGGTAACGCCCCGCGCCTTGCGTTTCTGCTCAATGATAAGCGGATCATCGCCTTTGGCTAACCTGTCGGCCCAGGAAACGGCCAGTTCTTCAGCAGTCTTCAATGTGATGGTTCCGTATCGGCCCAAAGTGATCCGTCGCTTTTTATGGGTTCCAGCAACCCGGCCTTGAAAGATGAAACTTTTAATGCCGGAAGCATAAACCGCCATGCCTAACCCCATTGGTTCATCGGCAAAGTAAATATCTTTTCCGGTGGCCGGTGGCATCAGATCATCGACCTTTTTTTTGGTAAATTTCATGATTCCCCCGTCATTGCTGAATTTGTTAAAATCCCAGGTACCCAAAAAAAATTGATTTCAAAAACATGAATCCGCGCCATTGCTGCATTTGATATTAAATCTCAGGTACCCCCCAGGTACCCAAAATGACTAAAAAACGATAAAATAAATTCAAATGACTTCAAACGAAATATGACATTGAAATATAATAATGTCAACAGGTTTTTCGGTTTTCTGAATGATTGCAAAACGATAAAAAAAGGCCATTTTCTCAACTGAAAATCCCCGTGTCGGCGGTTCGATTCCGTCCCTCGGCACCAGAAAAAACAATGGCAAAGGCGATCTCAAAAGGATCGCCTTTTCTATTAGCACCGATTTTCGCGCCGCTCGAATGCGAATTGGAATAACATTTCCTGTCTTAATATACCTGACCTTTCTCGTCGATCATGGGCACGAACAGCACCGGCAGTACGGATTGCCGGATAATTTTTCCGTCTTTTTTTCCCAGCAGATAAAGATGCTGGACGTGCCTTTCCCCTACCGGGATAATCATGCGCCCGCCTTCGGCCAACTGATCCTGGAGGGGTTGCGGGATATGGCTGGGTGAGCAGGTGACCATGATAGCATCAAAAGGAGCGTGTTCGATCCATCCCTGATAGCCGTCCCCGATTTTAACAAAAACATTTTCATATCCCAGCTCCGCAAGTAGATTACGGGCGCCGGCGCCGAGTGGTTCGATGATTTCGATGGTGTAGACCGCCTCGCACAATTCTCCCAGAATCGCCGCCTGGTAACCGGAGCCGGTCCCGATTTCCAGTACGCGATCTCCGGGTTTGAGAGACAGGGCCTCGCTCATAAACGCGACGATATAAGGCTGGGAAATGGTCTGGCCGTGCCCGATGGGCAGGGGCCGGTCGGCATAGGCAAGATGCCCGAGCTTTTCCGGAACGAACAGGTGACGTCTGACCGTTCGCATGGCATCGAGCACCCGAGGATTTTTAATCCCCCGCTTTTCGATCTGATCCCGGATCATTTCATCCCTCAGCATTACATATTCATCGGATAAAACTGTTTGTCCGGCTGGTGCATCCCCGGTTCTCGCCGATGCAATCGCGGCCACCGGCAACAGGAACAGCAGCAATATGCCTATTCCGGCCAAAAACAGGATTGCATGGAAGCGGCTAATGATCCCCTCCTTTATTATATATTGATATACTGGATGCGTCGCTGTGTCACCCTGCCAGCCGTGAGATGGCCTGTTCGGCCTCGCCGACAATGCGATCAAACAATTCCTTGACCGTGGGGATATCACGGGCCAGACCCACTCCCTGCCCGCAGGCCAAAATTCCGGCGTCCACGTCGCCTTCGTCAAACATCCGTTTGACGTTTTCTCCTTTAATCACCTCATAAAGTTCGGCAAAATCAGCTTTGGATGCCTCCAGGTCAAGACACTGGCGGGCCGCGGCATTGGTCATCACCCGATGGGTGGCATTGAGAGAACGCATGACCAGCATGGTGTCCAGTTCGGAAGCATTAACAAGGGCCTGTTTGATATTGTCATGAATGGGGGCTTCTCGGGTCATGAGCAGCCGGGTCCCGATGATGACGGCCCCCGCCCCCAGCGCCAGGACGGCCGCAAGGCCACGTCCGTCCGTTACGCCGCCGCCGCCGATCACCGGGACCTTGACGGCGTCAACCACAACAGGCACCAGCACCAGGGTTCCGATATCGAGACGGCCGGTGGCCCCGCCGTTTTCATATCCGACGACGGTGACGATATCCGCGCCCATGTCCTGGACTTTTAAGGCATAGCGCACACCGACGCATTTGTGGATCCAGGTCAT
>CAYZXZ010000179.1:0-5149 GCA_964481615.1 uncultured Desulfobacteraceae bacterium
GGGTGGATAATAAATAATCCGAACCGAAAGCCCGGATGCATCGACAAATTCCACCGAGGCTGTCCGGAAAAGCCCGTTGCCGGTCATCGCCAACGGGGATATCTTCAGCGATGAGGCCGGCAGGCGGGTTTTGGCAGAGACCGGGGCGGCCGGTCTGATGCTGGGCCGGGGCGCCATTGCTGATCCCCTATTTTTTGAACGTCTGCGGGGCCGTTATCCCGGCACGTCGTCCCCGGCAGGAAAGGTTGACGAGTTGCGGGAGTATCTGCACGAACTATTGGACCGATATCAGGAACTCTTCTGCGGCGAACAACAGATTCTTTGCAAGTTAAAGAAGGTGCTCTGCTATGCCCACGCCCCCGAGGTTTTGCCGCTGGTGCATCAGCTCAAGCGAAGCAAAAGCCTTGCCCGGTTCGGGGAGCTGCTTGCTGCATCATGAGCAGGCATCGGGATTGGATGCATCCTCCCTTCACAGATAAGTGTTGAGACCTTGTTCATACCCCGGATCAGGGGGAAGGTCCGGCAGGTGCGCGGCGGCAACGGCCAGGTGGTCGCAGTGTTGATTTTCCCTGTTTCCGGCATGGCCCCTCACCCAGACAAAGTTTATTTCGTGGATGTCGAGCAGGTCCAGAAGCCTGGCCCAGAGATCGGGATTTTTGGCGAGGGTGCCGTCATATTTGAACCAGTCCCGGGAACGCCATTTTTTGGCCCAGCCTTTTGTGACGGCATCCACCACGTATTTTGAATCGCTGTAAAGAGTTACTGTTGACGGTGTTTTCAGGGATGCCAGCCCCTCGATGATGGCCGTCAGTTCCATGCGGTTGTTGGTGGTCATCCGGTACCCGCCGGAAAGCTCGATGCGGCGGCCGCCGTTGATAATTACCGTGCCGTAACCGCCCGGTCCGGGGTTATTGGTACACGCGCCGTCCGTATAGATGATGATATCGCCGGGCCGCCCGGTTTTAGACCGTGACAGATTTTTTTTTGCCGGTTCCGGGAAAAGCGGTCTGGAATGTTCCATGGACGCACTTTCCTGAACCGGCACCGGGGCAATGTCGGGGCTTTCCATCCACAGTCTGGCTTCGTCAAGGGAGGCAAATCCCTTAAACCGTGCCCCGACAAACCCCTTGACTTGTTCTTGTGCGCCTTTTTCCCCGAACCATTCGGTATAGATGCCCGGGTTCCGGCCCCGGGCCACGGCGTAGAATTTTTTTATCTTTTTCATTGGATTGCTTATTGGGTAATCCCGTTTTCGCGTAAAAATTTTGTGATATCCGAAAACCAGACCTGCCGGTCCGGGGGAAGGTCATTGTGCCCGCAGTCATAGAGGATCAGCGTGGCCTGCGGGGCCGCCCGGGAAAGAGATATGCCGTGGTCGACGGACACAATATCGTCATGCCGGCCGTGGATGACCATGATGGGATTGTGGTAATCCCTGACCGCTAAAAGGCTGTCAAAAGGGTCCCTGACTAAAAGATCCGGGACCAGGTATCTGCGGGTAAAGGATGTCACACCCGTAAACGTGGAGACCAGGATCATGGCGGCGGTGTCCCTGCGAGATGCCAGTTGACAGACAGCGGCCCCGCCCAGGGACCGGCCGAACAGGACAACCCGGCCCGCATCGATCTCGGGCCGCTGAACCACGGCATCATAGGCGGCCATCAGGGTGCTGGTGATGGAAGCCTGGGACGGGCTGCCGGACGAATTCCCGTATCCCGGGTATTCCGCAAGCAGAACAGCCATACCCAGCCGGGTAAAGGGGAGCATTTCAAGCAGTCCGTCGTCTTTGATTTCAGCATTGCCGTGGCAGAAAATGATCAGGGGGGCAGGCCCGTCGGTTGTTCCCGGAGCCGGCGGCAAAAGCCAGTGTTCAACCCGTTCCTGATTCGCCTCGGTCCATATGTTTTCAATGTTGACTCCGGAAATAACGGACCGGGACCGGGCAGGGACAAGGTTGACGGGAAACAGGATCTGTCTTTGTATGAAAAACAGGGCCGCGCAGTATACCGCATATATCACCACCGCGGCGGTTACGAATTTCATGATGCTTCGGACCTTGCTTCTATTCTTATTCCGGATGCTGCTTTTGACAGGTACGCCGTCTTCCATCGCATGATCCTTTTCACCGAACGCCTGCATGCGGTTTTTATTGCTTTATCTGTTGACATATGCGCCATGATTTCCGCATGGGCGGTTTCAATATCAGGTCCTTGATGGCAGATCAGGGCGATATCGATGTCGGATGCCAGAACTCGGGAGACGGCGGTGTGGATGTCATAATGATTTTTAATGGCGCCCATGTCCAGATCATCGGTCATGGTGATGCTCTCAAACCCCATCCGTTGACGCAGAAGGTCTGACGCGATTCTTATGGACATGCTGGCCGGCCATTGGGGATCGATTCGTCGGTAGCGGATATGGGAAAACATAATGCCGCAGACATCGGCCCGGATGGCGGCTTCAAAAGGGATCAGTTCAAATTCGTCCAGATCTTTCCCGCTCAGGTCGGTTTCGGGCAGGTCCAGGTGGGAATCGGCCGTGGTGCGGCCGATACCTGGAAAATGCTTGGCCACCGCCATTATCCCCTGTGACTGGAATGTTTCGATGACGGCCGCCCCCAGTTGCGAAACAACGGCCGGGTCCGCTGAAAATATCCGTTTTTCCATAATGCTGGGAAAGCCCGGCGGCGCCACATCCATGACCGGGGCCATGTTCATGTTGATTCCCATATCCATAAGCTCCCGGGATGCAGCCAGGGCGAAATCCCGGGCATCGCCGATGTTTTTGATTGCTGGGTTGCCGGGAAATTCGATAAAATGAGGGGATTTAAGCCGGGCCACCACGCCGCCTTCCTGGTCGATGGCGATGAGCAGCGGAGGGAGGCATTGGTCAGCGGGAGGCCGCAGGCGGCGGCGTAATTCTGGGCGGATGCGCAAAGGTCCCGGAGTTGCGGCCGGTCAATGATATTGCGGGCAAAAAGGATGATGCCGCCCACATTGACGGTATGGATAAGAAATTTCAGATTGTCGTTTAAAGCGGTGCCGTCAAAGCCGGCCATGATGCGCTGTCCGGCCAGTTGCCGGGGAGTGAATGCCGCGATATCGATCATATAGGCGGGTGTCCCTTTCATGCCATTTTAATTGATGGTTCCGCAAAAAGAGTTCTTACGAAAGCATCAGGATTGCATTTTCGAGTTGCCCCGCAGGATATCGCATTTTACGCATCAGGTAAATGGATTTGTACGCATTTCCCGTTCAATGGTGGATGAAGGAGTCTCGCCGTAGTCATGGCCGGGCCAGACAACGGTTTCTGGGGGCAGAAGATAGAGCTTTTTACGGATGGATGATAGAAGCTTCCGCGCGGACCCGCCCGGCAGATCGGTGCGGCCCACCGCGCCAACGAAGAGGGTGTCGCCGGTGAACAGGTGGCCCTCGCCATAGAGGCAGATGGAGCCAGGCGTGTGCCCGGGGGTGTGGATTACCCGCAGGGCCGAATTGCCGATCTCGATGATGTCGTTATCTTCCAGCAGGCGGCTGGGCCGGGGTGAACCTTTTCCGCCCATGATCCGGGACACGGCCCTGGAGAGGAGTCTGGTGACTTGTTCGGCGTCGGCCCGGTGAATGCAGAGCTGTGCTCCGGTGGCCTCGATGATGCCGGCATTGGCCGAGGTATGATCGGAATGGCCGTGGGTGTTGATAACGTGGGTAATGGCATAACCGCCGGCCCGGGCTTCCTTCAGGATTTTTTTCGCGTCAAAGGCCGGGTCTATGACCGCGCAGGTCCGGGTGGCTTCATCGCCGACGCGATAGCAGAAATTGGCCATTTGCGGCAGGTAAATCGGTTTGACATCCATAAATTTTTTACTTTTCACTCCCCGGTCTGCTGTTGTGCGGGTTGATAGGAACAGAGCGGCTCTTCGGCTAAAAAATCGCCGGCGGCCTCATAGGCACGGGCCCGGCATCCGCCGCAGACGGCTTTAAATTCGCAGATCCCGCATTTTCCCGTAAGCTGTGAATAGTCGCGCAGGGACAGGAAAATTTCCGAATCCCGCCAGATATCAGCAAAGGACTGGCGGGTCACGTCTCCGCAGTTGAGATCTAAAAACCCGCAGGGCTGGACAATGCCGGTATGGGATATAAAGCAGAACCCGGTGCCGCCGAGACAGCCGCGGGTCACGGCATCGAGCCCGTGGGTCTGAAAGGTGACGCTTTCGCCGTCGGCCCTGGCCCGCTGCCGCAGTATCCGGTAGTAGTGGGGCGCGCACGTGGCCTTGAGTTGGAGACAGGTCTGGTTGCGCTGATCGTAAAACCAGTTCAGGGTGGATTCGTATTCTAGTGCTGATATCTCCTGATCGATGAGATATTTGCCACGGCCCGTGGGAACCAGCAGAAAAATATGGTGGGCCACGGCGCCCAAAGATTCTGCCAGTCGAATGATCTGGGGGATTTGATCGAGGTTGAGTTTGGTGATGGTGGTATTGATCTGAAATTCAATGCCCGTGTCTTTGGCGGCCCGGACTCCCCGCAGTGCCCCATCGAACGCGCCATCGACACTGCGAAACGCGTCATGACTTTGGCGGTCGGCGCCGTCAAGGCTGATGCTGATCCGCTGGATGCCGGCTTCGGCCATTTTGCGGGCCGTTTCCGGATCGATGAGGGTGCCGTTGGGCGCCATGACCATGCGCAGGCCCTTTTTCGTACCGTATGCGGCGATATCGAAAATATCGGGCCGCAGAAGGGGCTCGCCGCCGGTCAGAATGACAATGGGCTGCCCGGTTTCAGCGATCTGGTCCATTAGTTTCAGAGATGCACCCGTATCGAGTTCGCCCGTATATGGCCCGCAGGTGGCCGACGCCCGGCAATGCTTGCAGCTCAGGTTGCAGTTCCGGGTGGATTCCCACGCCACCAGGCGCAGGGATGCGGTTTTAGGTCTGTCGTCGCCGGGATGGGCATGGTGCGAGGAATGGGCGGATGTTTCAGATGTCACGATGTTTATTTTCTCCTACTGCTTCTCAACAGCCGTTATCGATAAAGCTCCTTAAAGGGGACGGATTCCAGATCTGTTCCCACAGCCCTTGGGGCTAACGATTTTCCCGAAGATGCCGGGCCGCGTCCATGGCGAAATAGGTCAGAATCATGTCCGCGCCGGC
>CAYZXZ010000180.1:0-5101 GCA_964481615.1 uncultured Desulfobacteraceae bacterium
TAAATTTATAACAATCAGTTATTATTGATTATAATTTTTTCCGTTCAGACACTAACTTAACAAACGGGTTTATAGTTCAGGTAGAATGATTTTTTTACAACCTTATGTTTTCTTTGGTATTTCCGTCCGGGTCTGATGGGTTCGGTTGTGTGTAGCAGACGCCGCTGAAAATCCCGGATAAGCTCTTTCATCACTGAGCCTGTTCTTTGAAGTGTTAACTGCTGAAGCCTTTATAATTCGCCGGAATCCGTGGAATTACCTGTCCGCCCATGGAGACTAAAATGCGCAAGGAATACGGTAAAGTCCTCTGGCAGTATTTCTCTAAGAAGATGAAAGAAAAACTGCCCGAATTCAAAGAGGAAAAAATAAAGTCCATGTATCTATGGCCCGGCGAGAGAGCTTTCAGTCAGTCCTTTTCCGACTCACTGAAGTGCTGGATCGTATTAAGTCCGAGTCCAAAGGATTACGATGAGTTTACGGTCCTGATCGGGTGGTCGACGCTGGGGAGATATCCTGAGGCTGCTCCTGTTGGCATGTTGCCATCACCTGACAGAGCGGAATTCCGTCAGGAGGAGTACCTCACCAGACTTCCTGGATTGTGGACCGTAAAAGATCCATGGTGGGTGGTTCAACCGTTTGAGCCGGCGTTTATCGTCGAACAAATGATGGCAAAAATGGCGCCAATTTCCGCAAAGGATGCCGAGGAAAAAGTTACCCCCTGCGTGGATGACGCCATAAACAAGGTGCTTGATTTTGGCCTCCCATATTTAGCCGAGTTCGTTAAATCAAGAAGAAGGGGATAGCTAAAATAACAATGCGCGGGGATATGATCCGAGGAAAAAAATCTTGACATCCTTCATAAGCAAATATAGCTTCCATGGAAGTAAATTGGACGCGAGCATTTTGGGAATGACACAATGAAAGTAAGCGACTGCATTTTCTTTCAATTGGCTAAACTTGGTCAATTAGCAACCAGAACCTGGGGGCAAAAAGTATCTGATCTGAATATCACCGCGATTCAGGCCATGGTTCTGCGCTTTCTGTATGATGAGGAAGGTGTGACTTCCATTGAACTCGGCAAAAAAACCGAGCTTGACAGTTCCACTATGACGGGGATCCTTGATCGACTTGAAGCCGCCGGGTTCATCGCCAGAAAAGACAATCCGGACGATCGCCGCTCCATTCGGATTTATTTAACCGGAAAAGGAAACGCCGCCGGCAGGGAGATCGCATCTCGAATGGAAGCCGCGAATGCTGATTTTTTAAAAATTCTGAATCCCGAGGAAGAAAGAAAATTAAGGCGGCTGATCAGCCTGATTCGAAACCAGTAGGCGAAAAAATTTTTACTGATATTGCTTGTATGCAAGTAACAAGCGTCAAAGTAATTTTGACATGTATATACCGTTAACTTCATTATCAACCAGAAGGTAAACTCGATTAAAGGAGGAAACCCATGAAAGCGTTTCGGATTTTTCTGGCAATGATTTTTATCTGCATTTCAGGCTATACCGGCATCGTGGCTGCAAATCACGGATTGGGCCTTCTCGGCGTCTTTTTCGGAGACATCGCGAACATGGGATGGCCGGGGCAATTCAATGTCGACTTCATGAGCTATCTGGCCCTTTCGGCGCTCTGGCTCGCATGGCGTCATCATTTCTCGCCGGCCGGCATTGCCTTGGGCGTAATGGGCTTTTTCGGCGGCGCCCTTTTCCTCAGCGTCTATCTCTTCATTGCAAGTCACCACGCAAAGGGAGACATAATAGAACTGTTGATCGGTAACGCCAGGGCACACCGCCAGGGGTTAAAATCGCGATGAGGATAGAAAACCGCCTTGGTTTATCGTCATGAAGCAAACCGCAGCGCACCCAGGTCCGGATCGGCGGTTGAAGGAACGGGTTCCTGGCCGATGGGATACATTTCCCAGCTTTGCAGGAACGCGGATTCAAAAGCCCGGCTTTCCATGTATTTTCTGGCGTTTGATCCCATGTCGGCCATGCGGGCCGGATCTTCACAGAGGTTGATCACGGCGTCCACGATGGCCTGGGAATCCATGGCGGGAACGATGAGGCCGGTTTCGCCGGGAATCAGGTTTTCCCTGGGCCCGCCCTTGTCGGTGACGATCACCGGCAGGCCCGAGGCCTGGGCTTCCAGCACCACGTTGCCGAAGGTGTCGGTGCCGGAGGGGAACACGAACAGGTCGCCGGAGGCATAAGCCCGGCTGAGATCATCGCCGGTCAGATAACCGGTAAACAGCGTGCTGGTGGGCCGCAGTTCTCGCTTCATCTCTTCCAGATAGGGGCCGTCGCCCACGATGATAAAGCGGATGTTTTTCCGCAGCCACCCCACCTGCCGGATGGCCCGGGCCAGCACGTCGAGATTTTTCTCCTTTGACACCCGGCCCACATAGAGCACCTTGATATCATCATCGGCGATGCCGTATCCGGATTTCCAGAACCCGTTTTTCAGGGACGGGTGGAACCGGGCGATATCAATGCCCCGGGGATAAAGCCGGATCTTTGACGCCAGTATCCCCTTTTCGATAAGCTCATCGGCCGTGGCCTGAGACGGCACGTAAACAATATCCATCTGGTTGTGATACCAGACCATGAATTTCCACATGAGGGCTTCTAAGTCCGCGTCACCTGTCAGCTCCGAGACATATTTGGGCAGCGAGGTATGATAGGTGCTGTGGAAAGGCAGATCCATGATCCGGGCGATGGCCAGGGCCGCCATGCCCATGGGACCGGGCGTTGACGCATGAATGCTGTTAAACTCATTTTCATAGCAATAGTCGAGCATTTTAAGAAAGGGCGGATAATGGAGCCGGATCTCAGGATACTCGGGCAGTTCGAAGGTCCCGATGGGATCAAAATTCCGGGTGCCTTCCATGCCGCCGTAGGGGCAGCAGGTCAGAATCGACAAGTGCTTGTTGTTTTTCTGAGCCATCTTAAGTTGCATCTGAAGGGTCAGTGCCACGCCGTTGGTCTCATACAGGGTGTCGGTAAACAGAGCGATGCGTCGTTTCCCTTTCTTTTCCGCCGGCGCGGCGGCGCCATATTTTTCACGGCAAAGCTCGGCAAACCGCCGATCTTTGGTGAACAGGGCATACGACATGAAATACGGGGCCAGCAGGGTATAGATGGTCCCCGCACCACCGATGGTCTGGAAAACATTGAACAGCCGCGCGGAACTCAGACTGTCTAAAATCGAATCCGCATATGTTTTCATCACGTCCTCGGAAGCGTCATTGACGAAATCGAACCAGTTGCCTTCCTTGTCGAATCGGCATTCGTCTTTTTGCTTTAGCATTCCCAGCAGGTTCGCGTTTTTCATGACAATGGCATGGGCTTTTTTGCGGATCAGGTGAGTGATGTCGTCGGATTTGGCTGTTCGAAAGGAAAAAGACGGCTTGCGGGCCACCAGAAAATCCCCCAGCCGGCCAAAAATCCCCTTTCCTTCATCATTAACCGACAGGGCGCAATCCATGAATTTAAACAGGATGTCTTTGCTGGTATAGCGGTCCAGCTTGAATTTGGCGCCGTAATACTGCCAGGCAATGCCGTAGAGGTTGTGAGCCATGGTTTTTGGCGTGGCCGGCCGCCCCCTGACAATGGCCCGGCCGCTTTGAAGCCCGGTAAAAAATTCCGCCCGGGTAAGGGCGCCCGGCACAAAAGTGTGCATTCGGGCGATATTTAAGGATGAATGATCGTCGGAGCCGCCGGTGATATTTTTCTCCCAGGGCCGAGCCCCCACGGGCGCGATGTTGTGGCGGTCGGCCAGCCGGTCGATATCGTCTTTGACAAGCCCTTTGAGGATGGCGGCCAGGATCTGGTTCTGATGCTCATCCCGGGATCCGTTCATTTCGAAATTCGTAAACAGCAGCAGCATTTTTTCAAAGTGGGCCAGGGACAGCTTGTGGTTCATGTCATAGAGGGGATGGGCCAGGATATGGCATATGTTCTGGGTGTTTAAATACGCCACCAGATCGTATACGCTTTTTCTGGCCCGGGAGATGTCCTCGTGCTGGGACTCGGTAATGTCTAAAGCCAGCACATGCAGCTTGCACTGGTCTTCTGGGAAATAGGTGGTCACCTCTTCACTGATGAACACATCATCAAAATGGGCGATTTCCAGCGCGCCGGAAATGGTGTTATGGTCGCTGATGGTCACCAGGCCCATGCCTCTTGCCCTGGCGATCTCCCGCAGTTTGAGAGGCTGGGTGAAACTTTCAGGGCAGTTGAGCTTTTGAAGGATCCACTGGGAAGGCCGGGTGGAACATTTGGAATGCACATGCAGATCGATCTTTAATCCTGATTCTTCCATTTATCGTACTCCTGTTTTCTTTTCGTGTTTCGCGCGGCGCCAATCGCCGCCTGCTATGTTTATGTTTTTCAATCTGCCGTAATTTAAGCATCCTGCATGGCAATCCAGTGACAAGTGCATGTAATCTCGGGAAAAGTTACGTGACGATATCGTGACATTTATCAGGTTTACATATAATAATGAAGGGGTATTTTCTGATTTTTCAATAGGTTGGCGGAAACATTTAAGCCGGCGTGACCCCGAGGAGGGGTCGTGCCGGCTATATGGATTTTCGCGCGGGAGAAAAAACAAAAAGAAGAAAGGTTATACCGTTCCCAGCCCCTCTTGTTTCAGCCATTGACGGATACTGGCGTCGATTTGGTCACGGATGTTGCGGCAGGCGTCCAGAATTTCCTCTTCGGTTCCCTGCACGGCCGCCGGATCATCAAAGGGCCAGTAGAGGCGCTGGGCGCTTTCGAAAATGTGAGGGCATTTTTTATCGGCTTCGGCGCAAACGATGATGACTTTCGAGAAATGGACATGGCCGAGATAGGTATCCAGTCCCTTGGGTTTGGCATGGGAAATATCAATGCCGATTTCTTTCATCACCGTGACCACGGGCGGGAAAACCCTGTCGCTCGGTTCCGCTCCCGCAGAAAACACCTGAAAATCCTCGCCCGCGTATTTTCTCAGCAGGGCTTCGGCCATCTGGCTGCGGGCCGAGTTCCCGGTGCATAAAAATAAGACTCTTCGTTGCATACGCGTTTTCCTGCTTTTTGATAAACGGTTATTTTTTATT
>CAYZXZ010000181.1:0-5075 GCA_964481615.1 uncultured Desulfobacteraceae bacterium
AATCCTATCATTTTCATCCTTCGTTGTGCCCGACCAGGGCATGGGGGTTAATACATGCTTTCAATCTCTTTGGCGTACTTTTCATTGATTATACGGCGTTTCATTTTCATTGTCGGCGTCAGCTCACCGCTTTCCGGCGTAAATTCCGCCGGGATGATCACAAATTTTTTGATGGTCTGGACCCGGGCCAGGGTGGCATTGACAGCCTCGACTTTTTCCTGGAGATAGGCCTTGAATTTTTCACATTTGGCCGCTTCCTGCATGTTTTTGGCCGGGCTGCCCGCGGCCGCGAGTTCGGCTGTAAGCTTGTCCGGATCCAAGGTGAACAGTGCGGTCATGTATTTACGCCGGTCACCGATCACCACGACCTGGTTGACGATGGGAATGGCCTTGAGCTTTCCCTCCAGAACCTGGGGCGGGATGTTTTCACCGCCGGCGGTGATGATCAGCTCCTTTATCCGGTCCGTGATCTTTAGGAATCCTTTTCCATCGATGATGCCGACATCGCCGGAGTGGAGCCAGCCCTCCGGGTCGATGGTTTTTTTGGTGGCTTCTTCATTTTTAAAATAGCCCTTGAATACGTGACGGCCGCGCATCAGGACTTCGCCGTCTTCGCCAATGGCAACTTCGGTTCCAGGTACCGCGGGTCCGGCCCAGCTGGTTCTGAATTTAAAGGGCTCTGGCAGGGATACCGTGCCTGGACCGGTGCATTCGCTCATGCCGTATACTTCTGTGATGGGAATGCCAAGGCTTAAAAAGTATTCAAGGGTATCCATGGAGATGGGCGCCGCCGTTGATATGAAGATCCGGCAGCGGTCCAGCCCCAATTTGTCTCGAACCTTGGAAAAGATCAGTTTTTTGGCCAGCCCGTACATGAATGGATAGGGCTTCCCTTCCTGCATGGCGTATCCGCCCGCAAGGCCCTTCTTTTTTGCCCACGCCACGATTTTTTTTCTTAACGGCGGCGCCTGCGCTCCCATGGCCAGCATCTTGGCCTGAATTTTTTCCCATACCCGGGGTACCCCCACAAACACGGTCGGATGGACTTCCGCCAGGTTTTCGCCCAGCTTATCAATACTTTCGGCAAAATAAACCGTTGCGCCCATGACATAAGGACCGTGGAGACTGACCACCTGCTCGGCAATGTGGCTTAACGGCAGGTAACTGATGATGACATCGTCGGGACCGCCGTTGATCAGATCAATGACCTGGCCGGCCGTCCAGATGATATTGTCGTGGCTGATCATGACCCCTTTGGGGTTCCCCGTAGTGCCGGAGGTGTAGATCAGGGTGCAGCAGTCATCGGGCTTCTGTGCCTTGATCCGCTTATTGAGTTCGTCTTCGGTCACCTTCTGGGCGATTTTGGGTAGTTCCGCCCAGGAATGGACCATTGGATCTGGATCCGAGCCGTTCATCATGACAATAGCCTTTAAATCCGGCAACTCATTGCGGATTTCCTTGAATTTGGCAAGTTGCTCGGCGTTTTCCACTACCGCGATATTGGCTTCGCTGTGTCCGGCAATGAATTTACACTGCTCCGGGCTGTTGGTGGTGTAAATGCCGCCGGGCACCGCGCCGGCAAAAATAGCGGCAAGGTCGCTGATAAACCACTGGGGACAATTGTTGCCGAGAATGCTCACCGCCTTGCCCTGTTCAAGGCCCAGGGCGATAAAGGCCCGGGCCGTGATTTTCACCTGATCGTAATATTCGCCCCAGGTCATCTCTTTCCATTTACCGCCGATTTTCGTCTTGAGCGCCACCTTGTTTCTGTTTTTTTCAGCAGTGCTCTTCATGACCTCCATGATGGTTTTTTTCATAGATCCTCCTTGAGATTGTTGTTAATTTAACAATGAATGTGAAAACATGAACCGCGGGGCGGTACACCGTTTCGTCATGTGACGCATGTTTGAATATATATAAGAATAATAGCCATCCGAAACATGGATACGGATAAAGGTAAACGTATCATGCACATAGAAAAGACGTGATGTGATGCGCGAATAATTATTAATTAAATATATCATGAATTCAGTAAATTCAAGAAAAAAAGTTCCTAAGCGTTCGATTTTGGTCGGTCTCTTATAAAATGACCGATACGAAATGCCGCAATTTAAAAAGTATTGTAATTGTTCCTGTTTTTTGAGAAGAATTACCAAATTAATAAATATCATGTAATCAGCGCGGAGAACATGGCCATGCTTTCGGAAAAAGATATATACAAGCGGCTGCGCAAACATCTGGATACCATGCCGGTGGGGTTTCCGGCGACCCGGTCGGGCGTGGAACTGCGGATTTTAAGGCATCTGTTCACACCGGATGAGGCGCGCATGGCCATGGACATGACCCATGTGTTTGATGCCGCTGAAACCATTTGCGAGCGAGCCCGGAAAAACGGCGTGCCGCAACCGCAATGCGAAAAGTGTCTTCCGGAAATGGCCAAAAAGGGGAGTATCCTCTGCCGGGAGGGCGATGCAAAACCCCGGTATGCCCTTGTCCCCTTTGTGGTGGGCATGTATGAATTCCAGATCCGGCGGATGACGGCCGAACTTTACGAAGACGCGGCCCGGTATTTCAGGGAGGCCTTCGGACTGACATATCTTTCCACGGCCGTTCCCCAGATGCGGGTGATTCCCATCCGCCAAAGCATCACCGAAAAGCATCACATCGCCACCTACGACGAGATCCGGCATATCATAGCGGCGGCGGACGGCAAAATCGGGGTGGCCGACTGCATCTGCCGAAAGGGCAGGGACCTGATCGGCAAACCCTGCCGGAAAACCGACCGTCGCAGCCTCTGTTTCGGGTTCAGGGATTATTTTGACACTTACCGACGGGAAGGATGGATCCGGGAGGTCGACGCGCAAGAAGCCCTCGATATCCTGGATCAATCCGAAAAAGAAGGCCTGGTGCTTCAGGCGACTAACGAGCAGGCCCCCCAGGCGGTTTGCGCCTGCTGTGGATGCTGCTGCGGGGTTCTCGGCACGTTAAAGGCGATTCCCAATCCGGCAGAATTTGTGGCCGCCAATTTTTATGCCCGGGCGGATGCTGATTTGTGCGTTGGCTGCGGGCTGTGCGTGGACCGGTGTCACATGGAAGCCGTCGCTGTTGTCGATAAAAAAGCCGGGGTTGATTCTCCGCGGTGCATTGGTTGCGGGGTCTGCGTGCCGGCGTGCAAGCCCGGAGCCATGCGTCTTGAAAAAAAAGCGCGGGTCTGCGTGCCGCCGGAAACCACAGAAAAACTCTATGAGACCATCCTTGCCGGCAAAAGCCGTCTGGCCGGAATCAGAACCGGCATCAAGGTCCTTCGACGCATGAATTTGAAGCAGGTTCGAAGTCTTCTGAATATTTGAAAAGGCGAGTGCTTACATGAATCTCAGCGAGATCATCGATATTTCCAAAAGAAAATCCGAGGCCAGGCTCAAAGAACTCAGGGACCAGTTGTCAATTCCGCTGTTCAGGACCCGGGAACAGTCCCTGTGGGACGGTGGGGAAAAGCGCATCGTGGTGATCGGCAGCGGCATCGGCGGCATGGCCGCGGGCGCTCTGTTCGCCCGCATCGGGCACCAGGTGACGGTTCTGGAACAGAATCCGGAACACATCGGAGGCCATGGCCGGTGCCCTACCTTTGGCGGTCTGCGGTTTTCCATGGGCCCACAGTATGTATGGGAATTTGGAGAGGATAGGCTCGGGGATCGGTTTCTGAAATTTCTGAGCCTGCGTGACGCGGTTCCCTTCGTGTCAATGAATCAGGATGGATTTGAGCGGATTTTCATTGGTGACAGAAAGCCGGGCGGCAATTGCTGCCTGGTGGATTTCAGGGTTCCCCTGGGCCTGGAAAATTTCCGGCGAACCCTGCAGGAACTGTTCCCGGAAGAACACGCGCATCTGGATGCGCTTTTTGATGATATGATCGCTATTTTTGACACGTATAAATCCTTTTTCCGGAAAAATTACATGTCCGAGGGCCGCTTGCTGCTGGCCACGAAATTCCTGCTGACCGGCCGTGTTCCCATGGCCATGAAACTCAAGCTCGGCCGCACCATTTACATGCCGCTAAAAGCATTTTTTGATCAGTATCAGATCAACAACCTGCTTCGGCGCATTCTTTACGGTCATGGCGGCATCTTCGCGGAAAACGAGTCCGAGATGTCGGCCATCGCCTATATCGTTGGCACCGGCAATTATCACGAAGGGGCCTGGTACCCGGCAAAGGGATTTCATCATTTTTTTGATGCCCTGACGTCCGTGATCGAAGAGGCAGGCGGGTCCGTTGAAACCGGAAGACGGGTGATCCGCATGGAGACCGAAAACAATCTTGTGACCCGGGCCGTGTGCGATGATGGTTCCGATTATGCATGCGATTTCGCCTTCAGCGACATATCACCGCGCCTGACCTGTGCCCTGCTGGGTTTTCCCTCGGAAGCGTTGGAATATACCCCTTCACACAGCATACCGGTCTGCTGCATCGGACTCCGGCCCGGCCTGCCGGCGATTGTCGAAATGCGAGGCCGCAATTACTGGTGGCAGGATGGCTGCGAGGTGGATTACAATGAACCAGATGTCACGGCCCCGCCCCGCATGCTTTTTATCGGATCGCCAACGGCCAATGGATTCGGCAGAACCGATGCCGGCACCGATGATGCCCTGGTGGTGTTCATCCCGGGCAATTACGCGCAGGAAAAAGGAATCTACGAAGAAGGGCCGGATGCGGTTGCCGCATTCAAGGACAAGCTCGCCGCCGACATCGTGGATATTCTGGAACGGAACCTGTTTCCTGGCATTGCATCCCGGCTCAGATTCGTCGAGATCATTTCCTCGGTGGATTGTGAATCCCATACCGGCGGGGAATTCGGAAACGCCTACGGCCGGCGGATGACCGTGGACGAAATCCTGAAAGGGGCCATCCGGGAAGACGATTGCCCGGCCAATCTCTACAATGTATCGGCCACCAAAAACAGCCCGGGCATTGCCGCCGGCATTTTCACGGCAAAACTTCTATTTGAAGAATTGACCGGACATACTATTTAGTGTCTGAACGGAAAAAATTATAATCAATAATAACTGATTGTTATAAA
>CAYZXZ010000182.1:0-5069 GCA_964481615.1 uncultured Desulfobacteraceae bacterium
CTCAATAATAACAGGATTCCCAGATGGTTTCTTCACTTTTTTCCATCAAGCGGTACAAAATCGAGGTAATAAATTTAGAGCCGGTTGATCATGGCGGCCATGTAGCCGGCGCCGAAGCCGTTGTCGATATTGACAACGGCCACGTTGGAACTGCACGAGTTGAGCATGGAAAACAGGGCGGTCAGGCCGCCCACGCTTTTAATGGGCAGCAAAACGGCAAACGACTGCCATACTTTATTATAATATCCCGCGGCCCGGATTTCTTCAAGCAAAACCGCATCCACGTTTCGCAGGATGCGGAGCCGGGCCGGGGTGACTTCCCCGATGATGCGGATGGTCAGCCCTGGTCCAGGAAAGGGCTGACGCCATACCAGCTCGTCGGGCAGGCCGAGTTCCTAACCCAGGGCCCGCACCTCGTCTTTAAAGAGCAGCTTCAGCGGCTCGATGAGCTTGAGCTTCATTTTTTTCGGAAGGCCGCCGACGTTATGATGGGATTTGATGATGGACGTGGGACCGCCAAAGGCCGACCGGGATTCGATGATATCCGGATAAAGGGTCCCCTGGGCCAGAAATTCGGCGCCTTTGATTTTTCTGGCTTCGGATTCAAACACATCCATGAAGATTTTGCCGATGATTTTGTGTTTCCGTTCGGGGTCGGCAATGCCTTTAAACGCGGTTAAAAACAATCCGGACGCATTGACATAGCGGATATTTAAATGAAGGTGCTGTTTGAAAAGGGTTTTTAACCGGGTCGCTTCGTTTTGTCTGAGCAGGCCGTTATCCACAAAGATGCAGGTCAGCCTCTCCCTGATGGCCTTGTGGATCAATACCGCGGTCACGGAGGAATCGACCCCGCCGCTTAAGCCCAGGATGACTTGTTTGTCGGCGGCGGCCTCCTGGATCTGTGAAATGGCATGGCGGGCAAATGTCTTCATGGTCCAGGTCCGCCGGCATCCGCAGACGGCAAACAGGAAATTTTTCAGCATGCGATTGCCGGCGGGGGTATGGGGCACTTCCGGGTGAAACTGGAGTCCGTAGAGCCGTTTTTGTGTATCGGCGGCCGCCGCAATGGGGGTGTTTGGCGGAGTTGAAACTTCCCCGTGCACCCAGACCAATGGTTTATCAGATGGGCTCACGGATAAATATTTATGTCACATATGACATGTTGTCAATCGATTTTTGCTGTCATCAGGGGACGGCTCTCCATTTGACACATCAGTAACAGGAGGGACGACAGGGAGGACGCTCCGAAATTTATTCACTTTCTCGGCGGCCGAAGACCCGGGCGCCCAGGATGCTGATTTCATATAGCACCATCAGGGGAATGGCCATCATGGTCTGGGTGATCACATCGGGAGGGGTCAGGATGGCGGCAACGATAAAGATCACCAGAACGGCATATTTTCGGTTCCTTTTAAGGCTGTCGGTGGTGACCAGGCCCAGCCGGGCCAGAAACGTGATCACAATGGGCATTTCAAACACCAGCCCGAAGGCCAGCAGCAGTTTGGCGGAAAAACTTAAGTATTCCTTCATGGACGGCAAAGCACGGATATTTTCCGAGGCGAATCCGAGCAGGAACTGAAACCCGAAGGGGAAAACGATGAAATAGCCGAAAAGGGCGCCGCCGATGAAAAAAAACGATGAAATGATCACAATGGGAAAGAGGAGTTTTTTTTCGCTGCGATAGAGTCCCGGCGCGACAAACATCCAGAATTCAAATAGAATCACCGGCGTGGCCAGAAGGATGCCGGCCAGCAGGGAGACCTTCAGATAAGTGAAAAAAGCCTCTGCAATGCCGGTAAAAATCAGCGAGTCGCCCTGATCCATAACAGCAATCAGCGGGGCCGATAGAATGTCAAAGATTTTTTCCTTGAAGAAATAGGCTGTGATAAAACCGATGAAAATGGCAATAGCGCAGCGGATCAGCCGGGTGCGGAGTTCGTCTAGGTGAAGTGTAAACGGGAGTTTTTCGTCTTCACGCATCGGGTTTCACGCTATCCTCTTTCGCGCTAACCTTTGTTGAGGCGGGCGCTCGGTCGATGATGTCATCTATAGGCAGGGTCTTGTGCGGGGTTTCGCTCAGGGTTTTTTTCAGATCCGCGTTGATATCGTTAAAGGGTTTTTTGATTTCTCTTACATCGCTTTCCACATCCATTATATCTTTAAATTCCCAGGTGGCTTTTTTGAATTCGTTTATGGCGCGACCCAGGGAACGGGCGAGATCCGGCAGTTTTTTGGGTCCGAAGACCACCAGCGCGACGGCCAGGATCAATAATAATTCAGGCATTCCGATGCCAAACATGAAATGGATGCTCCTTTGCTCTTTGCTTTATGTCAATGGGGTAAAGGGCGGACATGCGTCGCAAGATGAACGGCTTCGGGAAGGATCAGGGCTTTGCAGGCCAGTTTGCAGGCATTCAGGCTTCCCGGCAGGCAGAATACCGTCGTCCGGTCGATCAGGCCCGCGGTGGCCCTTGACAAAATGGCGGCCGAATCGATTTGTTCGGCGCTGAACTGGGCAAACAGTACCCCGAAAGCCGTCAGTTCCTTGGTGAACATGGGCCGGATCGCCTCGATGGTGACATCAGCGGGACTCAGGCCGGTGCCGCCGGTGATCAGCAGGATATGCGGCGCCAGGTGAAAGATGATATCCCTGACGGTTCGGGAGATCACCTCGTCATCATCGGGCACCACCTGGTGGTTGATCACCGCGTGGCCTTCCTTTTCAACGGCTTTTTTCATCCAGAGGCCGCTTTTATCGTCGGCCAGGCCGCGTGTGGAAGAGACCGTGAGAATTCCGAAGGTCAGGTTTCTTGCTGCGTTTTTTTTATGTTCTTTGGGACCCATGCTACTGCCCTGCCACCACATCCACCCGGTCCGCGGCGTCGCATTCCATCAGCAGTACATTGACCGCTTCCCCGGGATCGGTTTGAATATAGTTTCCCGTGTAATTGGCCTCAATGGGCAGTTCCCTGTGGCCCCGGTCCACCAGCACGGCCAGTTCGATGCGGGCGGGCCGGCCGAAATCCATCAGCGCGTCCATGGCCGCCCGGATGGTGCGGCCCGTAAAGAGCACGTCATCTACCAGGATGATCTGCCGATCGTCAACGTCAAAGGCGATATCGGTTTTCCGGACAACGGGGTTCAGGCTGCTCCGGGTCCAGTCGTCCCGGTAGAGGTTGATGTCAACAGCTCCGCAGGGGATGTTGAGACCTCCGGCCTCTTTGATCAGGGACTGGAGTCGTCGGGCAAGGAATACCCCCCGGGTGTGGATGCCGATCAGCGCAACCGTATCGGGCCGCTCATGGACGTTGAGAATATCCGCGGCTATTTTTTTCAGCATGCCGTCCATTTCCGATGCATCCAGGACCGTTCTGTTTTTTTTCAACGGATTCATTCCTTTCGTTAAAAACTCATCGGCGGTGGACAAAACAGGCTTTGCGGGCTCCGCCGATGGTATGCCAGTGTATAATAGGGTATTTGCCGAATCAAGAGTTATTCCGGTAATTCATTCCGGCGCAGCGGTTCGGCTGCAGACGATGCCGGACGAGCCGCATGTTGGATGGGCCGCATTGACTTTGCCCTGTTTTTTATCTATAGCAGATTCAAATAAGATAAAGTCGTAAAAATTTGATTTTTTGTTACGCTGTCAAATAAAAATGGCCCCATTATCGGGCATTTCCGTAAAAAGCTGTTGATTCCGCTGCCCGGTATTTTTGCAGACATGAATTTTCGGGAAGTTCGTTGGAAGGAATTATATGGGCGTCTCTGATACGTCGTGCAGCGGCGTGATTCTGGCCGGCGGGCTCAATACCCGGTACGCGGGCGAAAACAAGGCGTTTATCAGCATCGGCGGCTGGCGGATCATGGATGCCGTTTATGATGTTTTCGCTGATGTGTTTGAAGAAATCCTGATCATCACCAACCGCCCCGCCGACTACCTGGAATGGGATGCCTTCATCGCCGCCGATATTTTTTCGGTCCGCAGTTCCATGACCGGCATTCATGCCGGACTGTTTCATGCCGGGAATCCCTTTGTTTTCGTGATGGCCTGTGACACCCCCTTTATCCGGAAGGAGATAATCCGGACCGTGGTGGATCGCATCGAACCCGGCGTCAGCGTGGTGATCCCGGAGACCGCAAAAGGGATGGAGCCTTTGTGCGCGGTCTATTCCAAAACCATGCTGCCGGTGATGGAACGCCGCATTCTTGAAAATAATTTTAAGATTCAGCGGATGTTTAATAAACTCAAGGTCAGGATCGTTCCCGAAGACGTGCTGCAGGAGGTCGACCCCAATCTTATGTCGTTTTTCAACATCAACACCCCGCAGGATTTTGAGGCAGCCCGACAGTGGATAAACGAAGAAAGGATATAAAAATGGATCTAAACGCCTTTATCGATCGTATCAAGAAACATCCCGATTATCCGAAAGTGGGGATGATCCTGGCCCATAACGGCGTGGTGCGGGAGACCACCCGTGACGGCCGGAAAGTCACCGGCCTGACCGTATCCGTGGATCATGACCGGCTCAAAAAAATTATTGAAACTGAAAAGCAATCGCCCGGCATCGTCGACATCATTGTTGAAATCAACGAAGAACGGCATCTGGCTGTCGGAGACGATGTCATGGTGATGGTTGTGGCCGGCGATATCCGGGATCATGTGATCGCCACCCTGGAGCGCACATTAAACGCGGTTAAGCAGACCGTCACCCGGAAAAGTGAGTTTCTTGCCTGAATTTTGCAGCAGCGCGTGCGCGCCTGCCGGGTGGTGCATAACCTCTATTTGCGCAGCGAGAAAAATCAAACTTTTCCCGGAGCCTTTAAAATTCGCATGACGAAAGGTCAATGATTATGCCCGAATTTACCCACATGGATGAAAAAGGCCGGGTCCGGATGGTGGATGTCGGCCATAAAACACCCACGCACCGGATGGCCGTGGCCCGCGCGTCGATTTCAATGACGCCGGAGACATTCGAAAAAATCATCAATAACACGGTTGTCAAGGGGAACGTACTGGAAACGGCCCGGATCGCCGGCATCATGGCGGCCAAGAAAACACCCGGACT
>CAYZXZ010000183.1:0-5064 GCA_964481615.1 uncultured Desulfobacteraceae bacterium
TAAATTCCCATGCACGCTGTGGTTAAGGTGATGCCCAATGGTTAACCTTACAAAGCCAAATTAAATCCTACCAAGAATTTAAAAAATGGATTGATTTGTCAATAGAGATTGGCAAATTGCGTCGGCTGGCGTATAAAGAGAAATAAAAAATGTACTAAAAACTTAGCACTGTCCAGTTATGGTATCGTAACGCTTTTTTAAGGGATGAGACACATGACTGCGCATCATACACCGGATATATCCTTAGACTTTTCCCATACGATATTCCCGGTCGGGCGAAAAAAGGTGTTTCGCATGGGCGTGGCCGGTTCCTACGGCATTGATTCCGCTGATGTCCGATGGGCCGCCGACCACGGGGCCAACTACTGGGTCTGGGGAAGCGGATTTAGCAGGGTCACGGACGGGATCAGGGACGTCATTAAAGGAGATCGGGATAAGCATGTGGTCGGCATGCTCGGATGGGGCTATTTCGGCGGCCAGGTGCGGCGAAGCGTGGAAGACGCCCTGCGTAAACTTTGTACCGACTACTTAGATGTCTTCAAGCTGGGGTGGCTGGGGAGAACCTCGATTTACAGCAAGGCAATCATCGATACCCTCTTAAAACTCAAACAGGAAGGCAAGATACTCGGCATCGGCACCAGCATCCATGACCGGAAGCGGGCCGGAAGGCTGGCGCTGGACTCGGAGATTGATCTGCTGATGATCCGCTACAGCGCCAAGCACACCGGCGCTGAAGAGGATATCTTTCCGTACCTGTCCAAGCGGAATCCGGCGGTGGTCAGTTATACGGCCCTGGCCTGGGGCCAGTTGATCCGGCCGCTGAAAAATATCAATATGCCTCCCTGGCCCGGCAATAAAAGCTTTGATGGCCCGCCTCTTTCTCCTGAACTCTGCTACCGGTTTGTTCTGACCAACCCGAATGTGCATGTGGTGTTGACCGGCCCGCAAAACCGGGAGCAGCTCCGTCAGAATATGGAGGCCATGAGACAGTGGCCCCTGACGCCGGATGAAATGGACTGGATCCGGCAGTACGGCCAAATGGTCCGATCAAAGAAGAGACTCGATTATGTGCCATAGCGGCCACGGGGAACAATACACCGGGGGAAAGGATCGATTTTAAACAATACGGCCCTCAGTTTTATCTTTTCCAGGAACTTTGCCCAATAATCACGGAGAACCGGATAATTGTCACAAAAAATGAAAAAATGAGTGCGTATTGATCAAAAGGGGAAAGAAATCAAAGACAACCATTATCAGCGGGCGCGACGGCATCTGGATCGATACCGAAATGCGACTTTTTCACTGCCTTCAATGCGGGGACTGCTGTCAAAAGCTTCTTTATCACAATGACTGCACGGAAGAAGACTATAGGAGATGGGAAACGCTTGGCCGGACAGACATCATGGATAGAGTCATGCGCATAACCTCCGGCGGGAAAGTCACCGGATACCGGATATGGGTGGAACCCGGCACAGATCTCCTTTATCCCGAGTGCCCATGGATGATCGAAGCTGGTTCAAAAAATCGATACGAATGCAGAATACAGGATGTCAAACCCGAAATTTGTACGCATTACCCGTATACCAGAAAACACGCCATAATGACCGGATGCAAGGGAGAATTTAAAGACCGGGATAGATAAAACCATCATTTCCCCCGCGACTTTTCCCGATACAATGAGACGGCCGTTAGAGTCATATCGGTAAGGAAGGCAGGCGGGGTTTTCATGACAGGAGGGGCTATAATGAACCAATGGAAATGTATCGCCGCCACCGGCGCGCGGCGAACCCGTTTCGATGAAACTCCCAACTACCACGAAGGGCTCTATGACCTGAACCACGGCGTTTATGCATGGATGACGCCCAACGGCTCATGGGGCGAATCGAATGCCGGGCTTGTTGTCGGCAACGGCGCGTCCCTGCTGATCGATACCCTCTGGGACCTGAAATACACCCGGGCCATGCTGGACGCCATGGACCCGCTGACCGAAATATCGCCCATCAAAACCGTGGTCATCACCCATGCCGACGGCGACCACTGGTGGGGCAATCAACTGGTGGTCGGCGCCGAGATCATCGCCACAAAAGACTGCTGCGATGAAATGGCGGCGGTGCTGCCCAAAGCCATGCTTCTGCTGGGCGACACCGGGAAACTGCTCAGCCGGATTCCGGTCTTCGGCTTCGACAAGGTGGGGCACTGGTTTAAAAACATGGTGGCCCCGTATAATTTCCGCGAGGTGACGCCCACCACGCCCACACGCACGTTTACGGGCCGAATGGCCCTTGATGCCGGCGGCCGGCGGGTGGAACTCATCCCGGTGGGCCCGGCCCACACCCGGGGGGACCTGATGGTGTATATCCCGGACGCGAAGACGCTGTTTACCGGTGATATCCTTTTTATCGAATCCACGCCCGTAATTTGGGCCGGGCCCGTTAAAAACTGGCTGGCGGCCCTTGATCTGATCCTGGACATGAATGTGGATGTAATTGTTCCCGGTCATGGACCTGTTATCGATAAAACCGGCGTCCGGCAGATGAAAGCCTACTGGGAATTTTTGGATACGGAAACGCGACGCCGTCACGAAACCGGATTATCGGCTGCGGATGCGGCCTGCGATATCGTGAAAAGCGATGATTTTGCCCGCGGCCCCTTTTCGGATTGGAACTCGCCGGAACGCATGATGACCAATGTCCATACCCTGTATCGACACCTGCAGGGAAGAACCGATCATCCCAAAAAACCCGAACTGACCAATATTTTGCGAAAACAGGCCCTTCTGGCGCATCAACTTCCCGATGCCCGGCCTGCCGCCATGCGAAAGCAATAGGAGACATCCATGAAGCTGGTGACCTTTGAGAAAAAAAACGATGTGCCGCAGATCGGCGCTATGGCCGATGACGGCCGGACCATTGTTGCTCTGCAGGCCGGGGCCGCGGCCATGGCCGGGAACCCCTCCCCGTTTTTCACCGACATGCTCGCCTTTCTGCACGGCGGTCCGGCGGCCCGGGACCAGGCCCTGGCGGTTGTCGCGTATGTGACGGATCAGAGGCCTCCGAATGCCGTTGTCACGGCGGATGCGGTCCGACTGCTGGCGCCCGTTCCCCGGCCTGAGTCGATCCGGGACTGCATGGCCTTCGAGCAGCACATCATCAACACCATCCGGGCTGTGGGCCTAAAAAAACTCGCGCCCATGGACGAATGGCTGGAAAAGCATTTCGGCCGTCGGAAATCACTGGCGTACCGCGTCAACAAAGCCTGGTACGAACGGCCCATCTATTACAAGAGCAACCGGTTTTCAGTGGTGGGACCGGACGCCGATGTGCGGATCCCCGCCTACACCCAACAGTTCGACTACGAACTGGAATGGGGGGTTTTCATCGGCAAAACCGGGACAGACATCCCGAAGGAAAAGGCCCGGGAATATATCGGCGGGTACACCATTTTCAACGATTTTTCCGCCCGGGACATCCAGATGCGTGAAATCGCGGGACGGCTGGGACCTTCCAAGGGCAAGGATTTCGACACGGGCAACGCCATGGGCCCCTGCCTGGTAACCCCGGATGAAATCCCCGATGCCTATAAACTGACCATGACGGCCCGGATCAACGGAGAGGAATGGTCCCAGGGCACGTCGGCCGACATGTACTGGACTTTCGAGGATATCATCGCCTATATCTCACAATCGGAAACCCTTTATCCCGGCGAATTCATCGGTTCGGGCACCTGCTCGGGGGCTCAGGGCCGGGGCTGCGGCCTGGAAATGGGAAAATTCCTGAAATCCGAAGACGTGGTGGAACTGGAAGTGGAAGGCATCGGCGTGCTGCGAAACCGGGTGGTGAGTGAATGAAAATCACCTTGACTTTCAACGTGAATATTCGAGTATAATCAGCTTATCCCGTTTTCAGAAAATCCGGTTGAAACCCAGACCGCAGACCGGTCTGACATGTGGAACCAATTTTTTTACAAGGCAGGTGGGCGATGATCGCATATCAGGTTACGGTGCCGACGGAAAATACGCCGGGGAAACTCGCCAGGGTATCGGGCATTCTGTCAAGAGAACGGATCAATATCCGGGCCGTCACCATTTCCTCTTTCGGGGACCGGGGATTTTTCAACATCCTGGTGGATGATCCGAAGCTGGCCCAGAAAGTGTTGACCCGGGAAGGCCTGCAGGCGGATCTGCGGGAAGTGATCGCCGTCATCATCGACGATAAGCCGGGAGGCATGGATAAATTGGTCCAGTTGCTCGCCGCCGAAGGCATCAACATTGAAAACGCCTACGGGTTTGTCCTGGAAAGCAATAAAACCGCGGTATTCGTGGTGGACGTGACCGATCCGGAAGGAACCGACAAAATCCTCAAAGCCCACAAGTTTAAAACTCTGAGCACCGAAGCGCTGGCCACCATCGAACCGTTCCACTACATGAAATACTGACAAACAATGACGCAGCACCGCCACCCCTGAGGAGGCGGAATTAACGCCTTCCTTCCTTCAAGTGGTTATACATATCAAATTATAAAAGCCCAGGCAGGTAGAGCGCGATCTGCGGGAAGGGGATCAGCAGAAGCGTGGCGATGATCAAGGCGATCAGGAGGGGAACGACGCCTTTGAAAATGACGTTTAAAGGGACGTCTCTGGCTACGCCGCTGACCACGTAGACATTGACGCCCACCGGCGGCGTGAGAACGCCGATCTGGGTCACCATAACGATGACGACGCCGAACCAGATGGGA
Organism: uncultured Desulfobacteraceae bacterium; assembly: GCA_964481615.1. Lineage (GTDB taxonomy): Bacteria > Desulfobacterota > Desulfobacteria > Desulfobacterales > Desulfosalsimonadaceae > SURF-33. Next base: position 4,734 of record CAYZXZ010000183.1, read on the forward strand.
TCGTAACCGAATCCCACCACCACGGGATAGAAAATCGGTATGGTCAGCATGATCAGGGCCAGGGAGTCGATAAAACAGCCGCCCACCAGATACACCAGGATAATAAACCCCATAATCACCGACGGCGGCAGGTTGAACCCGGAAACCCAGCTGGCGATATCGTAAGGAATCCGGGAAACCGCAAGGAATTTTCCGAAAACCGTGGCGCCCGCGACAATCACCAGAATCATGCAGGTGATCCGGGTGGTTTCAAACAACGCCTGGGAAAATCCGGCCCAGTTGATCTTGCGGCGTATCAAGGCCACCATCAGCGTGCAGAAGGCCCCCATGG
>CAYZXZ010000184.1:0-5052 GCA_964481615.1 uncultured Desulfobacteraceae bacterium
CAGATGGTTTCTTCACTTTTTTCCATCAAGCGGTACAAAATCGAGGTAATAAATTGACACAAACCGCCACAACGTGTAAGTTATCGATAACATTTTTACCCGCATCCGGAGGAATGCCATACGGGAAATCCGGATAAAGCAAAAAGCCCTTTTTTAAATTCGCGCAACGCCGTGAAAATTGAAAATCCCGGTTGCGCCGGCAAAATGTGCTCCATAGCCTGCGACGACGCGGCAAAACTAACGTTTAAGAAAGGCGATAACGGCAGAATTGCTGACGCCGGGGTTCAGGCTTTCGGTTTCCGTTGCCATGCCGCCGGAAGAAGTCAACCCAGTAAGGGAGGAACGGCCGATGATATCCGAAAAGCCACGCTTCGAGACCCTTTGCCTGCATGCCGGGCAAACCCCTGATCCGACGAGCGGTTCAAGGGCGGTGCCTGTATACCGGACCAGTTCTTACGTTTTCAAGGATTCCGGGCATGCGGCCGATCTGTTTTCCCTCAAGACGCCCGGCAATATCTACACCCGGCTCATGAACCCCACCACCGACGAGGAGCGCATGGCGGCCCTGGAGGGCGGTGCCGGTGCGCTGGCGGTAGCGTCCGGCACATCGGCGATTTTTTATTCGGTGATCAATATCTGTTCGGCCGGGGAGGAAATCGTATCCGCCGACAACCTTTACGGCGGCACCTACACCATGTTCAACGACATTCTGCCGCAGTTGGGCATCCGGACCCGGTTTGCCAGCGTAAAGGAGCCTGACAGTTTTGATCGGGCGGTCAACGAAAAAACCCGGGCGTTTTTTGTGGAGACCATTGGAAACCCGGCCCTGGATGTGGCCGACATCGAAGCCATCTCCCGCGTCGCTGAAAAACATCACGTGCCGCTGATCGTCGACAGCACGTTCACCACCCCGTATTTGCTTCGCGCCATCGAACACGGCGCGGATATCGTGGTCAATTCGGCCACCAAGTGGATCGGCGGACACGGAACGGGAATCGGCGGCGTAGTCATCGACGCGGGCACCTTTGACTGGACCGACCCGAAGTTCACCCTGTACAATACCCCGGACCCGAGCAATTTCAATCTGCGTTTCGCACATGATCTCGGCGACCGGAATCCCATCGCCTTTATCCTGCGGATGCGGCTGGTGCCGCTGCGCAACCTTGGGGCATGCATCTCGCCGGATAACGCATGGCTGTTTGCCCAGGGCCTTGAAACACTCCCCCTTCGCATGGCGCGGCATTGCGAAAATGCCCTGGCCGCGGCCCGTTATTTAAAGGCGCATCCGAAGGTGAAATGGGTGCGTTATCCGGGCCTGGAAGATGATCCCACATACCAGGTGGCCGTCCGTTACCTGAAAAAGGGCTTCGGGGCCATGGTGGTATTCGGCATCGACGGCGGCCGGGAAACCGGGCGACGATTCATCGACGCGTTGAAGCTGTTCTCACTTCTGGCCAATGTCGGAGACGCCAAAAGCCTGGCACTGCATCCGGCCAGCACCACCCATTCCCAGTTATCAGAAAAACAGCAGCGCGCCGGGGGGATCACCCCGGACATGATCCGTCTTTCCATCGGCATTGAACATATCGACGACATCATCGCGGATCTGGATCAGGCGATAGCAGTTGCATGGTGCTGGTGATGAGTGACGTTTTTATTCTGTTTTTATTCTTGACACATTAAGGCCACGGTGTGATAGATATATAAAATTAAAAGAACTTCAACGGGCGGATGAGATGGAGAGTCGGGAATTTATTGGTCTTCGAAAAAATCTGAACAAGACCCAGCAGGAAATGGCACGGTTGCTGGGGATGTCCGTGAAAGCCGTCCGGAGCTACGAGCAGGGCTGGCGGACCATCCCCGCGCATGCCGAACGGCAAATGATGTTTTTGACGGCTCGAAAACAAGAAGCACTGGCTCCCCGTGAACCCTGCTGGATCGTGAAAAACTGCCCGGATGAGCGCAAAACAGAATGCCCCGCCTGGGAATTTCAGGCCGGTGATCTCTGCTGGTTCATCAACGGTACCATCTGCAACGGCAAAGATTGCCTGAAGTGGGATGAAAAAATAAAAATATGCCGCACATGCAAGGCATTCCCGCCGGCACTCCAAAACATGCCGGTGGTTGTCAAATAAACGCGGCATGATCTCTCCTTCAATGACATGTATCGTCAGATAATTAATCCGTCGCCCCCTTTCATTTACGGACAAAAATTCCCGGTTGTCTTATGAAATTTCTGGCGTCTCAACTCTCCTTTTTTCTGAGAAACCGCACCACCCAACGCAATATCCGGCTGCTTGCCGGGCAACCCTGGAACGCAATATTTCGACACTGCACAGGACCGGGGCGGATCTGGTCATGTCCCATGCGACCATGGCAGCCAACACGATCCTGAACCTGCTCAAACCCAATGATATCGTCATGCTGGCAGAAGGCCTCAACATCTTCAGGATGCCACTTCACAAAAATCTGGAAGGCAAAACCCTGGCTGATGCACAGATCCGCAAACAGACCGGCTGCAGCGTTGTGGCCATCAACGAGGCCTCGCAGCTGATCATCAACCCGGACCCGGCCCGGCCGTTTCAGGACGGTGACGAGTTGATTCTCATCGGTATGGACAACTCCGATTTCATAAAATATTATGACAGCCTCTCCCCGCAGGGCGCTTCATTGTTTGCAAAAATCCGCTCACGATTGAACATCTGACCCCAAAAAACCGATAAAGGATATTATCAATGAAAAAGATGCTGCTGGTAATAATGATTTTGCTTTTCCCCATTTACGACCTCGCCGCAAGTCCCGATGCAGATGAATACCAGAAACTGTTTTATGAAGGGAACGCCTTGCTGGAAAAAGGCGAATTTGACGCAGCAATTGCCGCTTATACCCGGGCCATTACGCTTAATCCCAAAGGATATGACGCCCTTGCCAACCGCGGCGAGGCCTTTCTGCTAAAAGGCGATTTCGCTTCCGCCATCACCGATCTGACCGCGGCGCTCAACCTTCATCCCAAGGAAAACATTTATCTCCGCAGGGGGGACGCTTATTTTGCCACCGGAAAGTATGATCCCTCCATATCGGATTATACATGGGTCATCTCGCAAAACCCCGCCAACACCCAGGCCTTTTTCAGCCGTGGCATGGCCTATTTCCGGGGCAAAAATCGCGACGCCGCCATTGCCGATTTCACAAAAGTCATCGAACGCAACCCGGCATCAGCTCAGGCTCACGCGCGCCGGGGAAGCGTTTACGGGGCAAAGGAAATGTATGATGAGGCTATCGCGGATTTTTCAAAAGCCGTGGAACTTGATCCCAAGGATATCGATTCTTTAACCTATCGTGGTGTATCTTACTATAACAACAAAAAATACGCTGAGGCCATGGTCGACTTTGAGAAAACCATGGAAATCGCACCGGACAATTTCAGGGCCGCATACGGCCTGGCCCGGTCCCATGCCAGACTGAATCAACCGGAAAATGCTTGCAAGTGGCTGGTCAAGAGCATTAAAACCGGATTTAATAATATCGATTATATCCGCCAGGACCCGGACTTAGAGATGATCCGGGAAGCACCGTGCTTTCAAAAAATCATTTCCACCGAATAACCGACTGTTTCAAAAAAAATATGGACAGCCTGCAGGGGCCGACGCCAAAACATCCGTTGATTATCCTTTGCGCCGGGTATAAGAAAACAGCATAATTTGTCCGGCATTTAAAAATCCACGGCGGTCCTGCAAAAACCGATCCCCCGGGATACAAAAATCTTGATGCCGGAGGCATATCCGGACATCCCCAATCTTATTACGGAGGCATACATGAACGGAAACGAACGGTTGAACGACATCGATTTCACCGTCGACAGAAACAACCTTTACAGAGAAGTGATGTACACGGACCTGAAAGTAGCGTCCATCAAAAAACTGGTCCCCATCAACCCGGACGGGTCCGACGATAAAAGCCGACCGGTGGTTTTCATCGGTGAAACCCAGCTCATGACCCCCGGAGGTCCGCTGCCCATTCACGCTCATCTGGATGCGGATACCTTTAAAAAGGCTATGGATAATTTCCCGCAGGCCATGGAACGGTCCTTCCGGGAAATGATCGCAACCCTCCAGAGAATGCAGCAGGAACAGGAAAAAGAGGAACGTGACAGCTCCCGCATCATCGTGCCGGGCCGCTGAAGTCTTGCGTCAATGATCGGGGGATTCCTTCCGGTATCCGGCGGGCACGGCGAAAAGATCCTTGGGCGCTTCGGCGGCTTTAAATTCCAGAAGCTCAGTTCGCGTTTTCTGGGTCTGGTTCATGATGTTCATGGTAAGAATTGATAAAACCTGGACCCCTTTGATTTTCTCCATTTCCTTCTGAATGGTCTCCATGGAGGCCTGCATGCCGGGCATACCGGAAAACATTTTGGTCATAAACTGATCATAGAGTTTTTTGTCGATCTTGAGGTCTTCGGTGGCCCAGATTTCCGTGGTGTTTTTCCCCATCACGGTGTTCATGGTCAGTAGATATTTTCGGCTTTTCCATCCATTGATGACCTTCTCTTCGCCGGCGTCGCTCACCGACGCGTCCATTTTCGTCATCTGCTGCATCATCTGGTGCATGCCCGCGTGATCGCCGGCACCCTCGTCCTTGGGCATGCCTTCCATCATCTTTGCGAGATCCGTTGACTGTTCAACATAGGTTTTACGCTGGTGATCAATCATGATGATCTTCTGTTCCTCCGGCAGCATGATGGTCGACATCTCGGGATTATCGCTGCGCACGCCTTTGGGCGTGATCCAGGTTTCCTCGACGACCTCCACGGCCGGCTGTTCCATCCCCATCATCCGGACGGCATCGGTCTGCCGCTTCTGCTTCATGTAAACATCGGCAATACCCATCCCTGGCATCAGCATCATGACCATCATGGACATCATCAGAATTGCAAGTGATTTTCTCATCTCTTTTCTCCTTATGAAGTTACTTAAAAAAAATCCTGCTTTGCTCGCTTTGTCTTTTACTAATCAGGCCATAAATATTTTAACATTAAATAGTGCAATAAATACA
>CAYZXZ010000185.1:0-5028 GCA_964481615.1 uncultured Desulfobacteraceae bacterium
ACGCCGGAGCAGATTGAACGGGCGGAGGAGACTGCGGTTTATTAAACGCTTACAACTATACGCCGATTCACGGGCTGTCGGCACTCACGATTATGGTGTGGATACGGCCAGAGGAGTTATTGTCCTGGAGGGGTGTTATCAGTAATCGTCCGGCTGCGGTGCTCACCAACACCGTGGAGATACTCCTTAGTGGGTTCACAACGGGGGGGATATTTGTGCGGGTCAGCGGGGCTTCCGACAGTTATGCTCACACCGCGTCCGTGCTCGCCCTTAATACATGGAGCCATGTCGCATTTGTTTTCAATGGCACGGCAGCCATACAGATCTTTCACAACGGCAGCCAGATATCAGCGACGTCGGTTGGTACGCCGCCAGCAACAACAGCCGCGCAGACGCAGGCCATGGTGTTCGGGCAGCTGGGTGATTGGGCGGGATATGGATATAATGGGCGTATATCCAACGTTCTGTTTTTCAATCGGGTGCTGGGGGGAAAAGAGATCAACTACTGGCGCACACGGTATCTCACGGGCCGCGAAAACGGCCTGATCGGTTATTACCCGCACTTGGATCGCACCGGCACGACATTGATGGACTGGAGCCGTAACAAAAAACACGGCACCATCACAGGAGCCTCGTGGGTGAAAGGATCGTAACGCATGAATTATAACGGAATGTATGCGCTGATCGACAACGGCGCGATCATCAGAATCGACAGCAAGCCTTATTTGCCGGATGCCGGCTTTCCGGTGTGGAGGCCCATCATTGATAGGCCTCCGCAGATTAACTGGACCCAGGCGGCAACGGCCAATCCCCAAGCATCATGGACCATCGGCGCGGATGCCGTGGCCGTGACCTATATGATCACGGATCGGCCGCTGATCGCCTGCCAGGTCGAAGCGCTGGAACAAATCCGAAACGCGGCCTGGGAGCGGATCATCAAAAAATATCCGCTTTGGTATTAATCCAACATCGCCCTTGGTTTTTATCCACCGGCTGTTGGAGACCCGGCAAAAACGTGGATCGCATCTGTGATCACCGAGTCTAACCGCTGCGAGAATTTGGTGTATGCGGCGGTTTCCAACGCCGATCTTTTGGCAATCACCCCGAACTGGCCGGAGAAATAAATTATGAGCGAAAAACTCCAAAGAACCAAACCGCCGTCATTTGACCCGGTGGACTGGCAGCGGAGACAGGCTGCCCGCGCCGAGATCGCGGCGTCAAAAGCGTCCGCCAACAATATCCCCCAGCTCGTCGCCCTGGTGGATAAACTCGAAACAGCAACCGGCCTGCGGTAATGATTCAGTGGAGCAGCATATCCAAGCCGCAATGGTCCAGCGCCGAGGCTCCGCAGTGGATCAGCGGGAATGTTGAATCCGCCACGACCAAGACGGTCGGCGACAGCGGCGCCGGCCTTGATGCTCTTTCACAGATCGCCGCTGCCTTGGCGGTGGTAGATGCAGGGGCCGGAACGGACGGCGCCCCTGGGGCTGCCATAGATCTGATGGTTGCCGATGCCGGATCTTGCGATGATGAGCCGCAAATCATGGCGTACACGACCATCGCCGACACTGCCTCGGCAATTGAAACTATCTCCGCTATTCTAGCCGCGCTATCTGTAGGCGATATCGGTGCCGGGTCTGACGCCATATCCGCCGCCATCAGAAAGGTCGTATTTGATGCCGGGGCCGGCCTTGACGCTGTCGGCGGCCTAACGGTATCAGCAACCGTATCGGACACCTGCGCGGCAGCCGATATCATTACTGGCGTGCTGGCCGCGTTGTCTGTGGCCGACGCTGGCATCGGTGTCGATGTCGCTGTCGCTGTAAAAATAGCGACTGTTTCCGGCCGCGTTATTGTTACGTTTTCGCTCAAATCACCAGCGGTTACGATCGCCGCAAAATAATCAATAATATCAATAATATAGGAGGTCAACGATGACTAAAGACAATGTACCGGATTCAGGTAAAGCAAAGAGTAGATGGGTGATCCGTCGGTACGCAGATGAGGCGGCCTACCTCGAGGGGAAATATTACAGCCTATCTGAGATCGCCGCTAATGTGCTGCTTAACGAGGGCATTACCGAGGCTCTCAAATTGATTGCTGGCCTGCCCGCCGACGCTTACAGCAACACAAACGCTTACCTGGGTGTCGGTGATTCTAACACAGCGGCAGCCGCAGCCCAGACCGGCCTCCAGGCTGGCTCAAACAAGGCTTACGCCGCAATGGCAAGCGGCTATCCCTCCGTATCCGCCCAGACCGTCACGTGGCGGGCTGTATTTGGATCTGGGGCCGCCAATTTCGCGTGGAAGGAATTTACGGTAAACAATACGAGCAGCGACGATACCGGAGACAATCTGAACCGGAAGGTCTCCGACCAAGGAACCAAAGTCTCTGGCCAGGTCTGGACCCTGGATCTGCAAATTACCTTGTCTTAATAGGTGGGCACATGACGATCACTGTATTCGCCGACCAAGTATTTCCAGAGAAAGGCGCGCGAGGGATCCAAATCACATTCAGGGATACAGATGGTAAGCTTGTGGTGCCAACATCAATATCCTGGACACTCACCACGGCGCCGCGTGCTCATAGGGACGCGGCCGCCGTCATTAATGGCAGAGAGAGCGTCGGCGTTACTCCCGCCTCGACCGTTACCATCGTGCTGTCAGGCGACGATCTCGCCATTCTGCCCGGCGAGAGGGCCAAACGCCTCGCATCACGCCTGCTGATAATCAAATTCACATACGATTCAACCGACCTCGGCAACGGCATAACCGACCACACCGAGTATGCGTTTGACGTGCAAAATTTCCACGCCGTTTCCTGACAATAAACAAAATTCATGCCAACGTGATTTTTACGCCTGGCGGTTACTGCCAAATCGACCGTAAGATACTGCCAAATCGATCGTCACGTTACACAAACAGCAAATCGGTTGAGAAATCAGCAACAAGCAATAGCCCGTTTTCCGGGCGTTTCGGCATGGGTATTTATGTGTATTGCCGCGGTTATTTGCCTTTCCGCGGCCGCACAGGCTGACGCCGTGGAAACGGCATGGTCGGATCATTACCCCCAGATCCAGAGGCTCCAGGGCGCGGTATTATTCCCGGCCGACATCGAACTCATGACTGTCGACATTGATGGGGAGGCAAAGACGCAATATAGATTCCAGTTGTATCGTGTCCGCGACATCGGCCAGCCCATTCACCAAGACAGAGCGAAATGGGCCACGGAAAACCGCAAACTGTTGTATGAATTAACATACGGCGACCTGGAGACCGTGGTAGACGCCATCGAATCCGGCACGGTAGACGCCCTCAAAACCAGCGCCGACGATGTCATTAAAAGGATAGAAACGGAATCAGAGAAGTAGCAGGAAGGCCCAGCCTTCAAGATTTTTTTGAACAGGTCAAGAAATTTTTACCCCATACTTTTCGCATTTTTTCACCGCGACTTTTCGCAGCACGCTTTAACAAAAACGAGGCTTGACAGCCGGCGGCACGGAGACATATATTGTTCCGAAGACCGTCATCGCAAAATGACTTTCACAACCCGAAACCCGTTGCAGTGCATTAGATGCAATGAATAAAAACCGCCCCTCCCAACCGGGAGTATCCCATATCAGTGAGCTTCTACATCAGATCATGGCTGCCTGCCACAGGCCGGAAAACGGCGAAATGCATCAGATTCAGCGGATCTGGGATGAAATGCTGAGTCAATCAATCGCCCGGCATGCCCGACCGGCCGCACTGGAGAAAGAGACCCTGATCATCCATGTCGGCAGCTCAACCATCACTCAGCAACTCCGTTTCCAGGCCAGGGAAATCATCCGACAGATCAACCAACAGATGGGACACGAGCGGGTCAAAGACATCCGATTCAAAATCAGCAGCATGTGAAACTCCATGCCGGAATTGACACATGACACCTTTTTAAACGGCCGGCTCAAAATCCGGCAACCAAAATCCGGTTACCGCTTTTCCATCGATTCGGTCATCCTGGCCAATCTTGCGGAGATAAAACCCGGCGAACGAATCCTCGACATCGGCACCGGGTGCGGCATCATTTCCCTGATGCTGGCATACCGGCATCCCGATATCACCCTGTTAGGTGTTGAAATACAGCCGGATCTCGCCGATATCGCGGCCCGCAACATATCGGAAAACAACCTGGGCCATCGCATCACCATATTCTGCCGGGACAGCCGCACCATAACCCCGGACCTGACGGCCGGATGCGTGGATGCCGTCATCTGCAACCCGCCCCATTTTGAAGCGGACTCGGGCAGGGTCAATACGGATATGCGGGTGGCCATTGCCCGGCACGAGATTAAAATGACGATAGACGACCTGGTCCTTGCGGCCGACCGCATGCTGACCCCCAACGGACGTTTGATCGTCATCTATCCGGCATGGCGCATGCCCGACATCATCATCCGGATGCGCTGGGTTGGAATCGAACCCAAAAGGGCCATGATGATCCACTCCAAACCGGGGGAAAACGCCATACGGGTCATGTTGGAAGGTGCCAGGGGCGGTCGAAAAGGACTCATTGTGGCCCCTCCGTTTCATATTTATGACGACAGCGGTCGATACAGCGACGCCACGCGCAACATGTTCGGCACGTTGACCGAAGCACCCTCCTTTTGTCGTACGGATGGCCCGGCCGGAACCGACGCAGTGGTCCACCTGGTAACAGGCGATGCGGGCGGCTACCGGCCCGAGAGCTGAGTTTTTATTTGACACCCAAATATAAAATATATAATTGGGTGTCAAACGCATGCCGTGCGATCTGATTACATGCCGGCGCAAACAGGCCGGAGAGGTGGCCGAGAGGTTGAAGGCGCCGCTCTCGAAAAGCGGTATCCCTGACCGGGATCGTGGGTTCGAATCCCACCCTCTCCGCCATATAACCAATTGAAAAATTTAATAAAAAATTGTTTTATAAATTTTTTTTAATTGGTTAGTTTTAAATTCTTGTTTTTTATACCTCGATTTTGCACCGCTTGATGGAAAAAAGTGAAGAAACCAT
>CAYZXZ010000186.1:0-4907 GCA_964481615.1 uncultured Desulfobacteraceae bacterium
CCGTTCATCGCTGCTGCGGATTGCCATCCGCTTTCTGTCCGGCGCTTCGCGCCGTTCAACATCCGAATAGTATCGTTCCTGATTTAGTTTTACGTGCTGCAAGAATCCGTAGATTTCTTGGATAGGAAGCAAACTCCCATGAGTTAGTTGAAAATGAAGGCTAACAAGCGCTTGAGTGGATGCGATGAACGTTGGCGGCGCTGACGCGGCGAACTTGTTGCGCACCACTTAAATTATGAGGCAAGAAGACATTTCCACAGCGGAATGATTATGATCTTTTTGCCGGACTGGGTGATGTTTTCCTCTCCGGCTTTTAAACAATTTCTATCCGGTCATCGGCATTTGACGATATGCGCAGTCTTAGATCAAAAATTTCAATAAATCTCGCATTGCTCCTGATTATCACCATCATAGCGACGCACATCGTCATGGTCGGCGTCATGGGGAAGGAATTTGTTTATGAAAAAATCAGCCGGGAACACCGGATGTTTTCGGATGCGGCCCGCCGATTTTTTCTTCGGCCGGGATCCGGCAGGGAGGTTATCGGAATACACGACTGGACCTATGTCTGTTTTTTGGCAAAAGAGGAAAAGCGCTATTGTTACGGTGACAATCCTGACGGGACGTGGAATGACATTGCGGATATGACGTCCGCCAGCCTTGCTTCCGGTAAATCCGGAATTCAATATCGGGGCGAAACATGGGGCGTGTTTGGGAAGCAGAATAAATATGCGATCATATCCGACGTGATCACATATGATTCCCGGATACTGGGAGCGGGAACCGTGGTTGTTCCGCTTGACGATATTTATCTCGTGCTCCGAAAATCCCAGAAGTTCGTGATGATTTATCTTTTCATTAATTTGACTGTTCTGCTGTTGTTCGGCATCTACCGGTTTGCCGGCATCGTTCTGAAACCGATTCAAAAAATGATTATAATGACGGAAGGATACAGGGATACGGGGCAGATGCTTTTTCTTGCCGAAAAGCGTCATCCCGAGTTTTTCCAGCTGTCGGACGCCCTTAACCGTATGATCCATCATATTGAAGAAGACAAGAACAGACTTCTGAATTCAGTGGCGTTGCTGGAAAAAGCCAATGCCGATCTGAAAAAGGCCCAGGCGGAAATGATCCGGGCTGAAAAGCTCGCATCCATCGGTCGGCTGTCCACTGGGCTTGCCCATGAAATCGGGAATCCCATCGGCATTGTACTGGGATATCTTGGCCTGCTCAAACAGCGCCCCTTTGCCAAAACAGATGATGTCGCACAGGATTATATCGAACGTTCCGAATCCGAAATCAACCGCATTAACATGATTGTCCGACAGTTGCTGGATTTTTCAAGGCCGGCGGCCGGCAATATCATCGCGTTTCAACTGCATGATCTGCTCGATGATGTTGTGGCCATGATGACGCATCAGCCATTGATGAAAAACATCCGCATCAAAAGCGATTTTTCAGCGGAATGCGACGGCGTCGCCGGTGATCCGCAGCAGATTCGACAGGTCATGCTGAACCTGATGATCAATGCCGTCGACGCCATTGCCGTTTCCCGCCATCCCGATGACGGAGTGATTCGCCTGAGCACCTGGATCGATGCGGGCGCCCGTTGCATCCGGTTGACGGTCGCCGACAACGGCGCCGGAATTGATCTTGAAAATATCGACAATATTTTTGATCCGTTCTATACAACAAAAGAGCCGGGGAAGGGGACCGGTCTCGGTCTGTTTGTCAGCTACATGATGATCGAGCAGGCCGGCGGAACCATGAGCGTTGAAAGTGAGCCCGGAAAGGGCGCCATCATGACAATAACCCTTCCGCTGTCTGATGCGGCGAACCGGATACCGCCCGGCAGCGATGCGGGACAACGCCTTGAAGGTGAAACGCGCCTATGAATAATCGGATTCTAATCATTGATGATGAAGAAAATATGCGGCACATGCTGACCGCATTGCTGACGGAATTCGGGTATCATGTCGAATCCGCGCCGGATGGTATGCTTGCCATTGAACATATCGAAAATACTTGTTATGATTATATTTTTTGCGATATCCGCATGCCGCGGATGGACGGAATGATGTTTTTAGAATCCGCGGGAGACCGGCTCAAAGATTCCTGTGTGATCATGATGTCGGCCTACGGCACCATCGATAACGCCGTCAAAGCCATGAAGCTCGGCGCCTATGATTATATTTCCAAGCCCTTCAAACCCGATGAAGTTCTCATGACGCTCAAAAAAGCCGAGGAAAGAGAACGCCTGAAATCCGAGAACATCCAGTTGAAGGAGCGGATCCAGGCCATTGAAGAGAAAGCGGGTTTTGCAAATATGATCGGGCAAAGCAAAATCATGCAATCTGTTTTCGACCTTTCCGCCAAGGCATCCCAATATGACACCACCGTTCTGATCACCGGCGACAGCGGTACTGGCAAGGAGTTGATCGCCAGGGGAATTCATGCGCAAAGCAATAGATCAAATAATCCTTTAATTACAGTTAACTGCGCAGGAATACCCGAAGCTTTACTTGAATCAGAGATGTTCGGATATCGCAAAGGCGCGTTTACCGGCGCAGACCGGGATCGCAAGGGGCTGTTTGAGGCCGCCGTCGGCGGCATCCTGTTTCTGGATGAAATCGGCGATTTGCCGCTGTCATTGCAGGTGAAACTGTTGCGCGTTCTGCATGACAACGAAATCCGGCCGGTGGGTGAGACCCGGGCCAGGCGGATCGATGTTCGCATCATTGCGGCAACATCGAAAGATCTTGAAAAGGATGTTGAAACCGGCGTGTTTCGCAGAGACCTGTTTTTCCGTCTCAACGTATTACACATTCATCTGCCGCCGCTGGACGCCAGACCCGAAGATATTCCGCTCCTGAGTCAGTTCTTTGTGGAACGGCTGAGCCGAAAATTCAATAAACCGATAAAAGGCATATCTCCTGCAGCCATGAGTCTGCTTCTGGGCTATTGGTGGCCGGGAAATGTGCGCGAGCTTGAAAATCTAATTGAGCGGGCAATCGTTCTGGCCGAAGAAGAGACCCTGATGCCGGAGCATTTTCCCGAGGCGTTATCCCGGAAAGATGCGGGCAGTCGGGTAATAGAAGATATTCAGGGATTCTCGATTAAAATCGGTAAGGAAATCATGGAAAAGGACTTGATCCGGCGCGCGCTGGCAGCCACGGGCGGCAATCGGTCCCAAGCCGCCCGTCTTCTCGAAATCAGTCATCCGTCCCTGCTGAGCAAGATAAAAGCCTATCATCTCTGACGGCTGCAACGCCTTCCTAGATCAACGGCTTCCCAGCTTATTTATTGATGCTTTCTCTAAGCTTGCCGGAACATTTGAAGGTCACGACATTGCGTTCGTCAAGAATCAGGTCATCGCCCGTTGCCGGATTCCTGCCGCGGCGCGTATCCTTCTTTTTAACGCAGAATTTGCCGAAACCGGAAACCAGGACATCCTCCCCGGATTCAAGGCTCTGTTTGATGATTTCGAGCAGAGATTCGACGATATCAACGGATTTTTTCTTGGTAAACCCGAGTTCATTCACATGTTCGACAATTTTATTTTTTGTTAATGCCATTCTGCCCCCTACTCGGCTTTTTGAGTTGACTATTCCGTTATTTCTTGAATTCCGTCTTCATCACCAACGGCGCCGGTCGTTTCCGGATTCTCGGAAGGTTTCTGCGCCGGGACATATCGATTCACGGTTTTGATGATATGGTCGATTCGTCTGGAAATATCATCGATTTCCACCTTAATGCTGCGATCATCCGGTATCATCATCAAAAGCGCGTTCTCAGAATTCAGCCTGCCTGCTAACAAACCTGATTAACAGGAAATTATATTTAATGCAATTCAATATCATTAATATCATTATAAATAATAGCAGGCGTGGCGATTGTCAAGAATTTTTTTTTGATATCAGTCTGATTTTTCTTCTTTTTTTAACAAATCGCCCATCAATGCGCCTTTTCCGTTTAAATGCGGATTGAATTTGCCGGTAAAATTTTGCTATGTAGCGATGCTTAATGCAAGCAGGGATCAGGCATCCCCTTGGCACGGATTGGAGCCGACGAGCGGAATTGAACCGCTGACCTGCTGATTACGAATCAGCTGCTCTACCAACTGAGCTACGTCGGCGATGTGACCGATTAAATTACTGGGTCAATTAACATGACCGGGTATGAGCGTCAAGTGATTTTTAACCTTTTGAGCTGTTTATTCAGCGCCATGACTGTACAGGCATGATTGAATCCATTATCCGTTCCGTTATTGGCGGAACTGCGCGAATAGACTGTTCCGGGGCCGACAGTGCGCCTGCGGCCTACCTGTTGTCCCGCCTGGCGGAAAAAACAGAAATTCCCATGATCATGGTGTTGCCTTCCCTCAAGGCCTGCGAATCGTTTGCAGATGATTTCCGCTTTTTTTCAGAGGCGTCAGCGCCGGATCCGGTGATATTTCCCTCCTATCATCTGCTGCCTTTCAAACATCTGGCGTATCACGGCCAGATCGCCGCTGAAAGAATCAAGATCCTCTACCGGCTGGCGGTCAGCCATGAACCCATGATCATTCTGACGCCCGTAGAGACATTGCTTCAGCAGATCATACCGAAAACCGTTTTGTGCGATTGCGCCGAACTGCTCATCCGCGGGGAAGAGATCGATCGTGATGCCTGCATCCGTTCCCTGACCCAAGGAGGGTATACCCAGGTCACCCTGGTGGAGGAATACGGCGAATACGCGGTCCGGGGCGGAATACTGGATATCTATTCGCCCCTTTATCCCGATCCGCTTCGTATTGAACTTTTTGGCGACAGGGTGGAATCGCTTCGTTTTTTTTCCGCCGCAAATCAGCGAAAACTCCAAGAAATCAAAGAAGCCGTGATACTGCCGGCCCGGGAGATCGTTCTGGA
>CAYZXZ010000187.1:0-1592 GCA_964481615.1 uncultured Desulfobacteraceae bacterium
GGAATGTATTTATTGCACTATTTAATGTTAAAATATTTATGGCCTGATTAGTAGAACTATTATTTCAAACGGCTAAAAGAATGCGTATTCTGAAAAAATACGATTTTGGAGAAGTGCAAGGCTGGGAACTGGGCTGGTCCCCGGTGGGACGTCCCCTGATGACCACCATCTGTTACCGAGCGGGACCGGTTTTGATCGATACGGGCCTGCCCCATATGCGCGCCGAGGTGCTCGATATCGTGTCTTCGGAGCGGAAAAACATAAAGGCCGTTCTGCTGACCCATCACCACGAAGACCACAGCGGAAATGCCGCTGCCATCAAAAACAGTTTCAATATCCCCGTCCACGGGTCGCTGGAAACCGCCCGGAAGCTCGCCCGGCCTTACCGGATATTTCCCTATCAGCATCTGATGTGGGGCGCCACCGATCCGGTGGATGTCGCTCCCCTGCCGGATGCATGGGAGAACAACGGCTTTTGCTTCAAACCGGTGCATACGCCGGGCCATTCCAGAGACCATACGGTCTACCTGGCCCCGGAGCGCGGATGGCTTTTTTCCGGCGATCTCTATCTTTCACATCATATCAAATTTTTCCGGGCGGACGAGCGGATCGACGACCAGATCCGATCTCTGAAAAAAGTGCGGACCCTTGATTTTGAAGCGCTTTTTTGCGGGCATCACCCCCAGCCGGAAAACGGCAGGGATTGCATTATCCGAAAATTGCAATACATGGAGGATTTTTACGGAAAGGTGGCAGGGCTGGCCGCAAAAGGAATGAATGCGTCGGAAGTGATGAAATCCTTAAGATTGAAGGAAGCGAGCATGGTCAAATGGATCTGCTTCGGCAATGTCAGCATGAAAAACATGGTGCGTTCGGTGATGCAGTCGCTGGAATAGAATTTTACCGCGGAGACAATGATCAGAGCGACGGTTCCAGAAATTCGCGTCCGTATCATTCA
The DNA here is from genome assembly GCA_964481615.1 of uncultured Desulfobacteraceae bacterium. Classification (GTDB taxonomy): domain Bacteria; phylum Desulfobacterota; class Desulfobacteria; order Desulfobacterales; family Desulfosalsimonadaceae; genus SURF-33. The sequence goes on from CAYZXZ010000187.1 coordinate 959, forward strand.
TCTGCAATGCTCCAAAGAAAATGTTATCGTAACGGCAAGATATACTAATCAGGTCATAAATCTATGGACATAAAATAGCGACCAATATCCAGATAAATATGACCGGATTAGTAAAATTCAAATTCAAGCCGCCGTCAACCGGTTTTTTAAAGGAGGAGACCATGTACGATTTTTTACTGACACCCGAAGAACGTGCGTTGAAGAAAGAAGTCAGGGAATTTGTCCGGGAAGAGATCACCAGTGATTTCCTGCGAAAAATGGACAAGGACGAAATCGTCTACCCCAGGGAATTTGTCGAAAAACTGGCGGCCCGGGGATTAAGAGGAATTCGGTTTCCGGAAAAATACGGGGGACGGGGCATGTCCTGGGTAGCCGACGTTGCGGCCACCGAAGAGATAGGCTGCCTCGGCATTGCCCTGGGATGCGCGTTCGTCATGCCCTCCATCGTAGGCGAAGCTCTGAACGTCTTCGGAACGAAAGATCAAAAGGAAAAATATTTAAAACCCTACATCGAGGGGAAACTCGTTGCCGCTGAAGCCCTGACCGAACCCCGTGGGGGATCGGATTTTTTCGGCGCCATGACCAGGGCGGAACTGCACGGCGATCATTTCATTCTAAACGGCATGAAGCGTTT
>CAYZXZ010000187.1:1602-4789 GCA_964481615.1 uncultured Desulfobacteraceae bacterium
GAAGGCGCAGATTTCTTCCTGGTTTACTGCCGTACCAACGACGACCCGAACGCGCACAAATACCAGCGTTTAAGTCTTTTGATCGTGGATCGGGGTCCGGGCGTTGAAACCGAATACCTTTACGGCCTGATGGGATGCCGGGGCGGCGGCACCGGCCGGCTCGTGTTCCGGGATGTCAAGGTGCCAAAGGAAAACCTGGTGGGTGAACTTCACGGCGGGGCGCTCTGTTTCCACCAGATGATGATACCGGAACGGCTCACCTCGGCCGCGGGGTGCCTCGGCCTTTGGGGCGCCCTTGATCTTGCAGTCCGGTATTCCGACAAACGCCGGACCTTCGGCAAGGAGATCCGGAGACACCAGGCCATCAGCTTCAAGGTGGCCGACGCTATCACCCAGCTTGACGCGGCCAGAGCCCTCTGCTACACGGCGGCCCGCGCCGTGGACGAGAACTATCCCAACGTTCGCCGCCTCGTCAGTGAGGCCAAGAGATTTGCCACGGAAGCAGCCTGGGACGTGGTCAATAACGCCATGAAGATCATGGGCGGCATCGGATACACGGACGTTTACCCCATTGAGCGGGCTCTGCGGGACACGCGGCTGGGCATGATCTGGACCGGCACCACCGAAATCATGAACCTGATGATCCAGCATGAATACTACAATGAGGTTTTAAACCCCTCTTATGACCGCCGCCGCATGGAAAACGATGCCGCAAACCCTGATGAAACCGAACGCTGTTTTACAGATGAGGACATGCGGGATGTTTTTGGAGGCTCTATATGAAAAAGCATCAAAAGATCATCGGGCTTTTTGCCCTTGTTATTATGATCGCTTTTGTAACGGGCTGCACCTGGGTCCCCCGGAACTACCTGCCCCTGTATCAACGTTCCGTTGTCATTGAAAACGAAGCGACGGCGGAACAGATCCTTTCCAAGGCCAGGCTGGTGGAATCCAACGATCCTGAGGTCAACAATATAAAGGTGCTCCATCTTTCCGGCACTCCCTATGAAATGGGCTTTCAGCACGGACGTCTCATCAAGGACGACGTCAAGGCCAATGTTCACCAGATCATCGGCCTGGTCAAGCGATACGCATCGGAAGACATCATGGACGAGGTTTACGACCTGATGGCGCCCTATATCCCCAGGGAAGATCAGGAGGAGATGAGAGGACTGGCCCACGGCGCGGATATCCCGCTCAAGGTGATCCACTGGCTGCACGCCATTCCCGAAGTCTCTGAATACGGCCCGAAAAAACAGTTCATCAAAAAATTAAAAGGAACCTCATGCAGCAATATCGCGGCATTCGGCAACGCCACCGCTGACGGCGAACTTTACCAACTCCGGGTCTTAGACTGGATACGGGAGCTCGGGGCCCAAAAATATCCGGTGATCCTGGTCCACCGGCCGGACTACGGCAATGCTTCGGTGACCTTTTCCTACGCAGGGTTTATCGGCTGCGTCTCCGGCATGAACGAGCGTTACATGGCCTTTGGCGAGATGGGATACGGCAGCCCGCCCGGCGAAAGCCTTGAAGGGATTCCCTTTGTGTTTCTGTACCGCAAACTCATGCGCGAGGCGGATAATCTCGATGACGCGATCCGGATTATTTCCGAAGCCCGGCGGACCTGCTCTTACGTTTACGTCATCAGCGACGCCAAGGCCGAAGATGACGACAGGAAAGCCCTGCTGTTTGTTTCCGACCGCGACCGGGTTGAATTCTATCCCGCCAACACCGCGCTTGTGGACGAACGGGATGCGGTCTCCTTTCCGGCCATCAAGGACGTGGTCTACGGCGGGGCCGCTGCAGAGGTGTTATATGAAAAAATCAATGCCTATCACGGCAGCATCTCGCCCGAAACCCTCATGGAAATCGTAAAGCCGGTGGCGCTACGGGGAAACGTGCAGAACGTCATATTCAAGCCCGGATCCCTTGAAGCGTGGGTGACAAACGCCGCCACGTCTGGTCGTGACGAGGAGGGAATGGCTGCCCATCAGAAATGGTATTATTTCGATTTCGGCGCAGCCTTACGGTAAGGCGTTATTCACGCCAAGGCGGCGGTTGAAAAAAGACAGGGTTTTGACCTTGACATAGGAAAGATAAACATAGGCCGACAAATGGCCGGAGACCAGATAAACCACCTCGGGTTTGCCCGCGGCATGCCACAGTGCCTTTCCCCGGCTGTACGGAACGGATTTATCGAACCAGGCAATAAACATCATTACATTGTTCGGGTCCAGATATGGCGCGTAGTGAATCGGATCACAGGTGATTTCGGCCCGCAGGTGAGTGTATAACCGGTCCGGTGTGAAGCCGGTCTGTTCCAGGTAATTCGAGCGAGTCCTGCTGATGCCACGCTCCGTGGAATAGGCCAGCATATAGGGGATATCCCCGCCGGGAAGGCCCAGAACCGCGGCCGATATCCGCGGATCCAGGGGGGCCAGCATGGCCGCCTTGATGGCACCCATGCTGACACCGAACACGCCGATACGGGAGGCATCCAGCTCCTCACGGGTTTCGACCCAGTCCACGGCCTGCATGTGATCAATAACCATCTGACGCAGTGTGGGATTAATCCGGTCGAGATCCGCCACTTCCTTGTATTCCCTCTGGCGGTGAACAATAACTGCGGCATACCCGTTTTCCGCAAAACAACCAGCGAAAATCTTTGCGATGACATTATTGCCCCCGAGGATCGGCATGACCAGGATCACCGGCGCTTTTTCCCCGCTGCTTTGCGCATAATAATCCATCCGAATGGTATGCGGCACGGGTATCACGTTGTGCGTGGATTCAAATTCAATGCGTCGGATAGTATAGTCGCCTTTGTCTTCGATAAAGGTTTCCGAATATACCACATCGCTTTTCGGGTATGCAAATTCCGACGCAACGGCCTCCGGAAGGGGCCGGGGCGCCCGGACATTCCGGTCCGCCTGGTAATGCACGGCGCATCCGCTCATAACCACAAACGCCACCAGAATAACGACCCCGGCCAGGACCCGACTCAGCGCCCTGTTTTTCGTCCATCCGTTGATTCTGCTATTCATGCCTTTATCATCCTTGATGAAGCCGTAAAAAAGTCAGTGACATTAAGCCCGATTTTTAATGAGCATATGCTTATTATTTAGTCTAAGGGACTTGCAAAATATTAAAATACCGTTTATGATGTTTTCAAACTTCAAATCAG
>CAYZXZ010000188.1:0-4759 GCA_964481615.1 uncultured Desulfobacteraceae bacterium
CACGGCGGGCCATCGCCTGGAAAATCTCTCCCACATTGACCAGGTCTTGTTCCAGATGTATATGAAGCACCGGATGCGGGTGTACCAGGGTTGTTTTCATTTGAACCCGGATTATGCCTACTGGTACGGGTGGGCAATGATGACCAAGGACCTAGGTGAGATTGAAAAATCGGCGGTCCAACTCCGCCAGGCTTATGCCGCGAAAAACGATAAACCCTGGTACCGGAAACTGTTCCGTTGAAGCCGGAGCAGGGGGGCATATCCGGAAAGCGTCTTAAACATGCGGTAAGGGCGCTTCTGGCGCAAGATGATTTTGAAGATGCCTTGAACCGTCTCACGGGTATGCCTCTTCAAAAAGTCGTCAATCCGTTGTTCGGATTTCTGCTTGACAAGCAAGAGCTGATCCGGTGGCGGGCCGTGTCAGCCATGGGGCGGGTGGTGTCGGCCATGGCGGATGCGGACATGGAATCAGCCCGGGTGGTCATGCGCCGCCTGATGTGGCACTTAAATGATGAATCCGGCGGCATCGGCTGGGGCGCTCCTGAAGCCATGGGCGAGATCATGGCTGATCACGAGAGGATAGCAATTGGATATTCCAATATTTTAATGTCTTATATACGAATCCATCAGAATTTCCTTGAACATGAAATTTTGCAGCACGGGGTGTTGTGGGGTATCGGACGGCTTGCCGAAATCCGTCCGGAACGCCTGGCCGGAGTGGATGCCGATATCATGCCATTTCTGGATTCCGCCGATGCCGTGCACCGGGGATATGCGGCCCGGGCGCTTGGTAATTTGAAGAGCAGCGAAGCCGCTGGATCTCTGGCCCGGCTCACGGCCGACCCCACGACACTGACCCTTTATCAGGATTTTAACTTGACGCGGACAACGGTAGGCGCGCTTGCCCGGACCGCCCTTTTGCAAATAAAAGAAGTTTGATGGCTTTTCTAAAAAGTTCCTGTCCGCAAAAATACCGCGAAGCGGGGGAAGCAGCTTTTTACGGGCCCATCAATTTCGGGTTTTTGTAAGCAAATTTTTTTGTCACCCAGCTTCATTTACCTGTTTGGGAAGCGACGAAAAGGAAAAATTCAGCAACCAACGGAGCTGACATGTTTATTCTGGGATTACAGGGAAGCCCCCGAAAGACGGGAAATACGAATTATCTGCTGGAAACCTTTCTGGCGGCGGCGCGGGAACGCGGCGCGCAAACCGAGCGAGTCCATGTGGCACAAAAGGACATCCGGCCCTGCACCGGATGCACGATCTGCGAAAAGAAAGGATTCTGCGCCATCAAGGACGACGATATGTCCAAAGAGCTCTACGGGATGCTCCGGCGGGCCGATGTCGTGGTGCTGGCAACGCCCATCTATTTTTACAATGCCACAGCCCAGTTGAAAACCGTCATCGACCGGAGCCAGACCCTCTGGGCCCGCAAATACAAGCTGGGGCTGACGGATCCCGGGCGGCCGGACCGGAAAGGGGTTATGCTGGCCCTGGGCGCGACCAAAGGGAAAAACCTGTTTGAAGGCATGAATCTGACGGCGAAATATTTTTTTGACGCGGTGGGCGCGGATTTTTCCACGAGCTTGACCTATCGGCATGTTGAAGATATCGGGGATATGCAGAAAAATGCCGCCATGATCGACGACGTGAACAAGGCCGTGGCCGGTCTGGCTCCGTTGATGGAACGAAAAAAAATCCTGTTCGTCTGCCGGAAAAACGCGGCCCAAAGCCAGATGGCCGCAGCTTTTGCCCGGTATTTTGCAGGCGGCAAGATCGAGGCCCTCAGCGCCGGAATTACACCGGCAGGCCGCATCGATCCGATCATGGAGCAGGTCATGGCCGAATCCGGCCTGGATGTCGCGTTTCGCATCCCGCGCCTGCTAAATGACGTGGTATCCGAAATACCCCCGGACATGATCATCACCATGGGGTGCGGCGATGATTGCCCCGAGATTCCCGGGGAAAAAATAGAGGGATGGGACTTGCCGGATCCGGACGGTCAGCCGGCGGAAACCATGCGTTTTGTTCGGGATGAAATCGAACAGCGCATCAAGCACCTGATCGGAAAAGTTTGATAAAGCATTTTCCATATTTTACTCCCGCCACAGAGCCAGTTCCCATGGCATAGCTACCATAACATTTACTAAGGCGAGCATAATTGTATGGACATGACGCATTGATTAATAATGTATAATAGGAATAAACGTCCATGACGGAAAACAAAAATGCTGTAACCGCATCCTGCCATGATCCGTTTATGAAAATGGCTCTGGAAGAGGCGGCCAAGGCCCTCCTGGAAGATGAGGTGCCGGTGGGCGCGGTGCTCGTCAGTGCTGACGGCACGGTGCTGGCGGCAGATCACAACCAGCCCATCGGTCTGAATGACCCCACGGCCCATGCGGAAATTCTCGTGATTCGCAGGGCGGCTACGGTTGCGGGCAACTACCGCCTGGCGGGCGCCGTGCTTTATGTGACAAACGAGCCGTGCGTGATGTGCATGGCTGCGGTAATTCATGCCAGGATCAGCCGCGTGGTATTCGGGGCCGGGGACCCCAAATGGGGCGGCGCCGGCTCATTGTACCGTCTCCATGCCGATAGCCGTTTCAACCATCGTCCTGAAATCATCCAGGGAATTTGTGAAGAAGCCTGCCGGCAGATTATGGTGGACTTTTTCAAAGCAAAACGTCATAAAGGCTTTTGCGCGGACCGGGATCAAACATTGTGAATCAAGCGAAGAAAAGGGGTCGGAATTGGCAAACATCGTGATTGTCGGAACCCAGTGGGGCGATGAAGGAAAAGGCAAAATCGTGGATATGCTGGCGGAATACGCCGATTATGTCATCCGTTTCCAGGGCGGAAACAACGCCGGCCACACCATGGTGGTCAACGGGGAGCAGTTCATCAGTCATCTGGTGCCGTCCGGCATTCTCCAGGGCAAGGTCTGCCTGATTGGAAACGGCCTGGTGGTGGATCCCGAAGTGCTACTTGAAGAAATCGATTATCTTTTCGCCCGGGGAATCGATGTAGGCCCGGATAAGTTGAAAATCAGCGAGAAAGCCCATTTAATCATGCCCTATCACAAACACGTCGACCTGGCCCGGGAAGCTGCAAAAGAGAAGAAAATGATCGGCACCACGGGAAGGGGTATCGGCCCGTGCTATGAAGACAAGGCTTCGCGTCACGGCATCCGCATGGTCGACCTTCTGAATCCGACGGTTTTTAAGGAAAAGGTCCGGCTTAACGTCGAGGAAAAAAATTTTCTGCTCACCCGTTTTCTCTCAGCGGATCCGGTGGACCCGGACGCGATCATTGAAAATTTTTCCGTTTACCGGAAGCGGATCGCGCCTTATATCACCGATGTTTCGGTTTTTATCAACAACGGCATCCGCGCCGGAAAACAGGCGCTTTTTGAAGGGGCACAGGGAACTCACTTAGATATTGATCACGGCACTTATCCTTATGTGACATCGTCGAACACGGTTTCCGGAAATGCCTGCTGCGGCGCGGGAGTCGGTCCCGGCCGGATCAGCGGCGTGACCGGAATCGTCAAGGCTTACACCACCCGGGTGGGGCAGGGGCCCTTTCCAACGGAACTTTTTGATGATGTCGGTGACCGGATCCAGAAAAAAGGCGCTGAATTCGGCGCCACCACAGGCCGGAAGCGCAGGTGCGGCTGGATCGACATGGTGCTGTTGCGCAATGCCGCCCGGCTCAACGGCCTGACCGGACTGGTCATCACCAAGCTCGACGTGCTGGGCGGATTGGATACCATCAAAATCTGCACCCGATATACGTATGACGGAAGCGATATCGCTGATTTTCCGGCAGACCTGGAAGTGCTGGCCAAATGCCGGCCGGTTTACGAGTCTATGCCCGGATGGCAGGAGGATATTTCCGGTATGCGCCGTTTTGAGGACCTGCCGCAAAACACCCGAAATTATCTGCGCCGTATCGAGGAATTGGTGGAAACGCCCATTGAAATCATCTCCGTGGGTCCGGGACGGAAAGAGACCATGGTGATCAAAAATCCGTTTGCATGATATTTGAGGGTGTTTTCATAACCAGATGCCCGCGGAACGGCTGAAAAATAGGCCGTTTTTATCTGTAATTTTTGATTGACAATCCCAAAAGAGTCAACTAAAAATGGCTTCCGAAAGTCGGGACGTGGCTCAGTCTGGAAGAGCACAGCGTTCGGGACGCTGGGGTCGCTGGTTCAAATCCAGCCGTCCCGACCAACTTATAATAATTGGAATTTAATGCTTCCAGTCGTAACCATTATATATTATTGCTTTTCATATCCGCTGATCCCAATATAACCCATTGAAATTTAATGCTTCCAGTCGTAACCATTATATATTCCGGTTGCGATCGCTTTATATTCCCAAAACAAGTGTCAATTAATTGAAAAGGAGATGCCAGTCATGAAACGTCTGATGGGCGGAACTTTCCGCATTGCAATTGTTTTTACCGCATTTCTGCTTGTTGCCGGCGCGGGTTCCTGCAAGGAAAAACCCGCGGAGAAAGTCGAAGAAACTCCGGTTGCGGAACAAAAAGCCGCGCCCCCGGAAGCCAAGGTTGAAAAAGACGCATTTGTTGCCATCGTCAATGATGTATCGATTCAAGCAGATGATCTGGATCGGAAAATGGAGATGGTTAAAAACCGGTATGCCGGAATGGGCGTTGAAATGACCGCAAATCAGATGGCGGATATGCGCAAACGCATCACAGACAATCTGGTCGAACAAGAACTTCTTTA
>CAYZXZ010000189.1:0-4722 GCA_964481615.1 uncultured Desulfobacteraceae bacterium
CGCTCCGCGAGCGCCTGCCGGTCCTCCTGCAGCTGCTGGATGCGGGCGTGGGCGGAAAAGTGACCATTCACACTGCCGGCAAACTTGACCGGGGCGATCTGTTTCCTGTTTTTTACCAGATTCTGCAGACTCATGGGCTGACCGCGGTCAAGCAGAATAATATCTATAAAATCATGCCCGCCAAAGACGCCGTCCGCCTGCCGATTCCCTCCCAGGTGGGCACCGACCCCAAGCGGATATCCCCCCGGGATCAGATGATGGTTCAGATCATTCCGCTCCGATCCATCTCCGCGGCGGAGATGAGCAAGATCCTGACGCCGTTTATTTCCGCCGATGGTACCATGGTGGTTGTCGATAATGCCAACATTCTGATGGTTATAGATAAATTTTTTAATATCGAAAAGGTGTTGCGGCTAGCGGAGGTTTTTGATGCCGATATTTTCGACCGGGTCAATTACCGGTTTTATCCCTTAGAATATGCCGATGCCGTCTCTCTTGCCGATATCCTGGGCAAAATGCTGGTTTCCTACGGTCCCGGAATCCAGGCCGCCACCAATCTGATTCCCATTGAACGGCTCAACATGCTGCTGGTCATCAGCCAGAATCAGAATATATTCAATCATCTCAACGAGTTTATCGCAAAATATGACATTCCCAGCCTCAGCACGGAACAGGGGATTTACGTCTATCCGGTCAGAAACGGGCAGGCGGCCGATATCGCGTCCCTGCTCAACTCCGTTTTTTCCGGTAAACAGACTACCGATCAGAAGGGAAAAACACCGGTATCCGGCCGGAATCCCTTGAACCGCTCGATACCTGCGGACGCGCCGGCCGAATCCGCAGCGACTCCACCGGCAACCGGCGTTGAAGTCGCCGTGGGATCGAGCACGCTGCGGGGCGAGGTGAACATCACAGCGGACGAGTACCGGAATTCGCTGATTATAGAGGCCACCCCGGCTGATTACCAGATGGTCAAGAACCTTCTGGCTCAGCTCGATGTGCTCCCCCGGCAGGTGCTGATCGAGGTCACCATTGCGGAAATCACTTTAGATGATAAAAGCGAACTCGGCGTGGAGTGGTCCTATGTCAAGGGCGATGCAGACATGAGCACCAGTCTGCTTAGCGCAAAGCTGGGAAACGGCGGACTTCAGTATACCATCGGGAGTCCTGATCGCTGGAATGCGGTCATGTCGGCCCTGGCATCAAAAAATAAGGTCAACATCCTCTCATCCCCGACCATCCTGGCGTCCAACAGCAAACCCGCCAGTATTGATATCTCCACGGAGATTCCGGTGGCCAGTTCCGAATACCGTTACGGCGGCGACACGAATGACATGCTTTCTACCAGCATCCAGTACAGGGACACCGGGGTCATGCTCTCGGTGACGCCACATATCAACGAGATGGGGCTGGTGACCATGGATATCACCCAGGAGGTCAGCGAGCAGGCCGAAAGCATCCAGGTGGGCAATAAGAACTATCCGTCGTTTTTCAAGCGGGCCGCCAACACCACATTGACCGTCCAGAGCGGACAGACCATCGCCATCGGCGGGCTGATCCGTGAAACCAAGTCCAGTGGTTCCTCGGGCTTGCCCTGGGTAGTCAGCATCCCGGTGCTCAATTTTCTTTTCGGACGTGACTCGGATACGTTTTCCAAAACCGAACTGATCATCATGATTTCGCCGTATGTCATTGCCAGGCTCGATGAGGTCGATGCGGTGACGGCCGATTTCAAGCAGAAGGTGGGAAGTCTTTTTGAACACGCTGATCCGGACCTCAGATAGCGGACGCAGATGCGGACATCATCCGCTCAGGTTACGGCCGGGGATCCTTCCCGTCCCGGCAGCGGCGATGTTGATACCCGGGAGCAACCACCGTCTGGTCATTGCTTCCATGCGCGGCCGTTTTATGGACGTTCGGCCATCACCGTTTTTCCGGGTTATTCTGTTTTTACTGATCAGCGGTATTTTCAGTGTCATCACTCCTTCCCACCGGTCTGCCCTGGCGGACACGCCGGAGGCGGGCCGTACGCCGGACATCGTCATATTCGTATCCAAAAACATCCGGCCCTACGTTGAAGCCGCCGACGGCATGGCGGACGGGTTTGCCGGGCTCCCGGAGGCCCGTGTCCGGAAATTTTTTCTCGACCGTCTCACCGCCAGGGCCGCGGCGGATCAGGCCGCCAGTATTTCCGCCGATGAAAGCGTGAACCTGGTGGCGGCCATCGGGCCTGAAGCCGCTGCTTTTGTATGGGAGGCGTTTCCGGACCCCCTTCCCGCCAAGATTTATGCCATTATTCTCAATCCTGAAAAAATTATCGGTTCCTATGCCGTTGTCAACGGTGTATCCTTGAATATCCCCCCGACCGTGCAACTGGGGATGATTCGGCAAGGGCTGCCGTCCCTTCAACGGATCGGCATCATATATGATCCTGATATCAATCAGGATTTTTTCAATGTCGCGGCCGATGCCGCTAAACAGGCCGGCATCGGGATTGTGCCGGTCACGGTTTCTTCTCCCAGGGAAATCCCGGATATCATAAACCAGGCATGGGACCGGATCGACGCCATCTGGCTGATTCCGGACCGGACGGTGATATCGGAAAGCATCGCCCAGTACATCATCAAGCAGGCGGTGTTGAAAAAGATTCCGGTGATCGGATATAATCAGTTTTTTTATGATTCCGGGGCAGCCCTTTCCTTTGTGTTCGATTACAGGGACCTGGGCGGACAGGCAGCCGACCTCGCGGTTGAACTGGCTTCCGGGGAAGCGCCCGTTGACCGGCGCGTTCCGGTGTTTCAGGTATGGTTGAATGCCGGGGTTATGCAAAAACTGGGGATCAGCGTCCCCGATGTCATCAAACCGCCCGTGAGGATCGGCCCTTGAAATCACCCGGCATACATGCGCGATTACTGGTCACGGCGTTTCTGATCATCAGCGTGACCTCCTTTTCCCTGGGCTATATGGGCGTGAAACTGTTTCATGAATTCGTCCGGCAGCGCTTTGATGAACGGTTCGCGTTTCTGGCGCGGTACCTTGCCCTCAATGCCGAACTGGGCATTCTCATTGATCAGCGGGCCATGCTGGGACAACTGGCCGACAACCTGCTTTCCGAACAGGACGTGGTCCTGGTGGAAATATTTGATCAGGCCGGATACCGGCTGGCCCATGCGGAAAAATACATGCCCGGCCCGATGTCCGAGGTGAGCGCTCCGGTCCGGCTCAAAGCCTCCAGCGAGGAGAGTCAGGCTTTCGGCTGGGAGTGGGTGCCGGCGGTGATCAACAACCGGGATCCGGTCATCGGCAATGTGCGCATCACCTACAGCACGTCCCAGATCCGGTCCATGCTGGCTTCCATCACGTTCAGATTCGTCGTGTTCTCAGCCGGTTTGTCCGTGCTCTGCCTGGTGATTTTCTTTTTCATTTCAAGGTCATTGGTGGCCCCGTTGATGCGGCTGGCCCAGACGGCCCAAAAAATCGGCGCCGGAGACGTGGGACTCCGCACGGCGACGGAAGGGCTTCCGGAAACCAGGGAAGTTTCCATGGCGTTTAACGCCATGCTCGATTCCCTGCAGCGCAGCCGGGAAGCCGTGGAAAAAGCAAACCAGGAGATGGCCCGGCAGAACCTGCTGGCGGAAATGGGAAAATTTTCCATGATGATCGCCCATGAAATCAAAAACCCCTTGAGCATCATCAAGAGTTCGTTCGACGTGATTCGAAAGGACCCGTTCTCGGATGCCAATCCGGTCATCATCGGTTATATCGACGAGGAAATCCGGCGGATCAATGGCCTGATCGAGGATTTTCTCTCCTTTGCCAAACCGGCAAAACCGGCTTTCCGGATCGCCGATGCCAACCAGATGCTGAAAGACTGTCTGGAGCGGTTTATGCGTATGCCATCGGCGCAAAACATGACAATGGATGTCCGTGTTCCCGAGGGGACCTGCCTGTCTTACCTGGATCCGGATCTGTGCCGGCGCGCCGTGGATAATATTTTAAAGAACGCGGCCGAGGCGTGTGGTGAGGGCGGCGTCATCCGGGTGACGGCCCAATGCCTTGACGAGTGCTGGCAGGTGGAGATCGCCGATGACGGGGATGGAATCGCCGATGACGCGCTGCAGAAAATATTTGACCCGTTTTTTACTACCCGGGCCAAGGGAACCGGACTCGGACTGGCCTATACCGCACAGATCATCGGGGCTCACGGCGGGCGGATCACCGCGGAAAACCGGGAAACCGGCGGGGCCGTTTTTGTCATCGAGATTCCAAGAGAGCCGAAAATGATTGATTTGCCGGTCTCCGGTGCAGTAAAGGAATAACCGTTATGGCATATATCCTTGTTGTCGACGACGAAGAGAAAATGCAGCATCTGCTGGCCATCATGCTGATCCGTCAGGGGTACAGCGTGGACCGGGCCGGCGACGGGCGGCGTGCCCTGGAGATGGTCAAATCCCATCCTTATGACATGGTCATCAGCGATATCCGGATGCCGCACTTAGACGGCATCGGGCTTCTGGGGGCCATCCGGGACCTCAACATTCCGTGTCCGGTGGTGTTCATCACGGCCCATGCCACGGTGGATTCGGCGGTGGAAGCCATGCGCATGGGCGTGGTGGATTACATCACCAAGCCTTTCGAGGAAGAACGGATCCTGCTGACCGTGGAGCGGACTCTCGGTATTTCCCGGATTATGTCGGAAAATATCGAATTAAAACAAGAGCT
>CAYZXZ010000190.1:0-4653 GCA_964481615.1 uncultured Desulfobacteraceae bacterium
AAAAATTTTTGACGGCACATGCTGCTGACAGGGAGTTTTGTGCAAAATTCAGGTTTTATAATCTTCTTCCACGGGCCACCGCTGATGATAAAGCTCGACAAAAAGTTCCCGCGGATATGTTTCCTTGTCGACCAGGGCATCCCGGATGCCATCCACGACCAGCGCTCTACGATTGCAGCCACCAGTACCCCTGAATATCAAGGTTTTCAAGTCCCAATTCCTGCGCCCTTTTGACAACCTTTTTATATTCCGCCCGCGTAATGCGCCTCGCAATTTCTGGATAATCATAGGCCTTAAAGAGCGGAGTATATTGCGCCATGATATTGACATAGGTGTCTGGGGGCAGGTTTTCCGCAATCCACTCGACAATCTGCTCCGAGCCGCCGACATTGTTGGGCATGACCAAATGCCGTATCATCACCCCCCGTTGCATGATGCCGTCCTTGGCGGGCTTTGCCGCGCCAACCTGCCGGTTCATCTCCATGATGGCCGCCTTGGTCATTTCAGGATAACTATCGGCTTCGGATGAATACCTGGCCGACATGGCGCTGCTCCAGTATTTGAAGTCCGGCAGGTATATATCGACGATCCCATCCCAGATCGCGAGGACCTCCAGACGTTCCCAGCCGCTGGTGTTGTAGGCTATGGGCAGTCGCAGACCTTTACCAGCGGCGAGGTCAAGCGCTTTAAGGATGTGGGCCGCGTAATGGGTCGGGGTAACCAGATTCAGGTTGTGACAGCCCTGTTGCTGCAGCTTGAGCATCATCAATGCCAAGTCCTCGATATTCCTTTCGGATCCAACGCCAAGCTGGCTGATTTCCCAGTTCTGGCAAAAAACACATCGCAAGCTGCAATGGGTTAGGAAGATGGTACCCGATCCTCCCCGGCCGACCAGGGGTCTTTCCTCGCCGAAATGCGGGTGAAAGGATGAAATGACAAGGGTTGCGCCCGGAGCATGACAGATCCCCTTCATTCCTTTGAGACGGTGGGCGCCGCATCGCCTGGGACAGAGCTGGCAACTTTCCATCATCGCCCAAAGCTGGCCTGCGCGCCGCCCGAGTTCACCCGTCCGGTGCAGCTCCAGATAGGCCGGTTGAAAACCAGGGCCTTGCTGGCCGGATTTTTCAGCCGGCGCCGTTGCTTGGCCATGAGAAGGATCGGGCCGCCAGAGAAAAAGAAGGATCGAAGACAGCCCGGTCCGGATACAGGTTCCTGAGGTGTTTTTCAGGAACTCTCGCCGTGTCATTTCCGCAGAAAGACGATTCTCCATTCTATACCTTCCCGATATCATCGATTGAGCTGGGGTGTGCTGATTATGAAACTGGCCAACTTGAGCAAAGCGACGACGATCCCGGTACCCCAAAGGCCGAGGACGGGCAAAAGCACCACCGCGCCCACGATTCCGCCGAGCCACCCGCCCAGCAGGTCGGAAGCGTAAAGCAGCCCGGCGGTGCGGCTTAAACTTGCGCCACTGCCGAGGTAGAGCCTGTTTGCCAGGGGAAACTGGGCGCCGATCAACATTCCGCTGATAAGGGATAAGGCTAGGAATAGCAGTTTGAAAACAAAATATAGGTCGGTTTCACCCAGCCACGAATGCGCACCCCATACGATTGCAGGGCAGCCAAGCGAAAAGACGATTATTCCCAGCTCTGTTTTGGCGAATATTTCCCAACTGTCGTTCAGCCGCCCGGAAACCTTCGTTGCCAACGTTGCGCCCACGGCCGTCCCGGCCATGAACGATGCCACCAGAAGCCCGATCCATGAAAACACGTATCCGTGGATGATCTGAAAGGCAAAGATCAACATGAGGCCCAAGGCCATTCCGGCAAAACCGGTGGTTATAATGGCGATGGGAATGCCGGCCTGGAGGCGCCGGGCCGGGTTTATTCGAAAAAGAAACCAGAACAGAAGGGGGATCGTAAGCAGGGCGGCAACGATCCAAATATTTATTTTTTCAAGCTGCCTGAACAGCCCTCGAAGATGAGGTGCGAACAGGGCATTCCAGTGCGATAGACTATAAAATACGCCCAGAGGCGTGAATTCGGTGTTCACCTTCCGGCTGCCCCCTTCGATGAAGCTGGAGAACCAGGTCTGCCAGCCGGGATGCAGCTTCTGCTCGATGTACCATGGGATGACCACATCGGCCCTGATGTCCCGCCGCTGCAATCTTTCAATGATCTGTACTCTGTCGATGGTTAATATTTCCCGGGAATCCGAAGAAAGAAATAGGTTTCTGCCGTCACCGGGTACGATCCTAACATGGGCGAAAACACTTTGCAGGGTGTGGAAAATACAGCTGTTGAGGTTTTTCAACTCATCGTTCATGTAGCTCAAGGATCCGGGCAACCCGATGGCCAGTATGCCCCCCTGGTTCAATCGCTTCCTTGCCAGCGAAAAGAACTCCTGGGTGAAGAACCTGTTGGCCTGCAAATTAGAAGGATCTGTAATCCCAACCAATATCAAATCATACTTTTCCTTGGTCAACTTGAGGAAAAACCGGCCGTCAACATGTTTAATCCTGACTCGGTTATCGTTCAATTCCGATTCGGTCAGCGGGGTGGGGAATTTCCGGATCAGGTCGATGAGCAGCGGGTCCAGTTCCGCATATTCGATTGTTTGGATGGAGGGATGTTTTAACGCTTCGTGGATCATGCCGCCCGCGCCGCCGCTTAGGATGAGAAGCTTGGCGGGCATCGGATGGGCCAGGGCCGGAAAATGCACGATCTCCTCAACAAAAGGTATATCCGGCCAAGGGGTAATGAGGCTGGAAACACCGTCTTCAAAAAAATTATACTGCCCATCGTTCTCGATGACACTGATATTTCCGTACAAGGAATTCTGGTAGTGCAGGATATTGAGATTTTTCCACTGGGCCCTGATTGATTGTTGGTGGAGCTGGTCCACCTGGCCCGAAAAACCCAGGTAGCCGGAAAAAATAGCCAGAACAGCCGAGGCGGCCAGGATCGTTTTCTGGAGCGGCCCGGTTTTCCAGCCGGGGCCAATTAGGACCAGGCATACCGCAAAGTTCAACAGCGCAAGCCAATTGGTTATCTGAAACGTGTTCAGGTAGGGAACGAGCATGTAGGTGCAGACGAAACCGCCGATAATGGCGCCCACGGTTTCGTAAGCGTAAACCCTGCCGGCAGTAGACGGATCCTCCCCCCAACACCCGGCATAGATTTGGCAGCTAAAGGTAAACAGGGCGCCGTGCAGTACGCTTACCGGTAGAAGTATAAGAAATGAAGAATAGAACATGGGCCATAGGCCGATGCCTTCGCCGATGGAAAGGCCGAGAGTTTGTTTCAAAATGCGTATGAGCAAAATGGCGATGAACAAAAACAGGGAGAATAGAATTGCGATAATCGCAAAGGTCTCGAGCCGATGGGGGGACTTCTCGACGTTTCGGCCGAGGAAGAAAGACCCGAGAGCCTCCAGAAGGAGCCAGTTGGCCAGGATGATGCCCATGGAAAACTCGTTACCCGAAAAAACGATCAGGAACTCCCTTAAAAGGAGGACCTCGGCCGCCAGGCCGCTGAATCCCATCGTCAGGATGGCTATACGGACGCGGTTTTTCATCGCGATCTGATCCATTGCCGGTGTTGAGGGCCTTATTCCCTACCGTGCCCTGGTCATGCCTACGTTCCGGGGCCGGACCGGGCCGAGGGACGACTCTCGGCACAGCTGGGTCCTGGGGCGTCCCTCCGTCCAAAAGGTGAGCGCAGCTGTGAAGGTCTGTCGCAGGTGGCAGGATCGGCGGGTTCGCTTGGCTGTCTTTTCGAACGATATCCTTTCGATCCTCGCAGACAAGTTCTTTGTGGCCCTGTTTCCCGCCCCGGTCTCATCCACCCAAATTGCACCGGCCCATTCTCCGCCAGGACCACCAGCGAAAACCGGGCACTGTCACAAAAGTGCGAAAGATTCTTTACACTGCCTGCGGAACCCGCTCCCCCCGGCGGCCGATCGGGAATAAGGAATCTCCAGGATGGCCCATGAGGCGCAGGGGGAATAGGGAAGGGAATAGGAAATAGGGATTTGCTTTTCCCGACTTGATGTATCGCAGGAATTGCCTTGTATGTCAAGTTTTTAAAAACCCACAGTTTTTAAAAACCCACAAAATCCGCGATTGATTTTGCGCGGAGTGGTTTTTCGGGTTGTAATCAGTGTTGTCCGGTTAGGTATTTGATGTAACCGGGAATGATATCGTTCTTTGAAAAAATAGTCATCCGGAGAGCAGTCGTTTTCACGAAACTCGTTTTGAATTTGGATGCGCAATTCCCAGACGCGTTTGATACTGACCCGTTCTTTATGCGTTTTTTTTATATGAAAATGTTCATAACCATTTGAATGCTCCGCCTTTCGTGTCGCTCGGTCTTTTTACTGGACATCCGCCTTTCATGATATCAGCTTGAAACTTGATTTTTATATTCGTGGTCGTCACTGGGACGCCGACAATTCGTTGTGCAATAGCTGATCGGTCATGTTAATTCACGCGTTCATAGGCTTCAGTTCGTAATCGACCTCCAAGAAATGTCTTCTTTAGTTTGACTTTGTAAAGGTTATTCTTGACATTTGATGTCGAATTTTTTATAGAATTTTTTATGCAATCCACCCCGTACAACGACTACTGAGCATAGGAGAACAGCTTATGACACC
>CAYZXZ010000191.1:0-4629 GCA_964481615.1 uncultured Desulfobacteraceae bacterium
GAGCGACACGAAAGGCAGAACATTCAAATGGTTATGAACATTTTCATATAAAATAGATTGGAATAACCCCACCTGACGTCACTCCGGCCGGGGAGCTTTTCCCCGGCTGGACCTACCTTCCCCATCCCGCTCCCTGCACAATTTTTAATCTTTACACCCCTTGGCACATCTGGTACAGGGTTGCTTTACCCGGTGGGCCGCGGTTCGTTTGGCGGCGCCATTGTACTTATCGCCGCACCGGCCGCATCATAAAAGGCCGGCCCCTGCGGCAGGCATTCAAACATATCAGGCAGGCGGATAATGGATCAGACCATCCTGGTGATCGCCACCCGGAACCCGGGAAAAACCGATGAAATTCGGGATTTGCTCAACGGGTTTCCCATCGATGTAAAAAATTTAAACGATTTCGGGCCGATTCCCGAAATCGTCGAGGACGGTGAAACCTTTGACGAAAATGCCTATAAAAAGGCCGGCATGACCGCCCGGATGCTTGGACTGCCTGCGCTGGCCGATGACTCAGGGCTTTGCGTGGACGCATTAGGGGGATTGCCGGGCGTGCATTCGGCCCGCTATGCCGGACCGGAAGCCACGGATGCCGACAACTGCGAAAAACTGCTTCACGCCCTGAAGGGAAACCCGCATCGTAACGCGGCGTTTGAATGCGTCATTTCCCTGGCCGTTCCCTCGGGGGCGGCCCTGACCTATACCGGCCGTTGTGAAGGCGTTATCACGGAAGAATTCATGGGTTCCGGAGGATTCGGTTACGACCCCTTATTCTTTTATCCTCCCGCGGGCAAAACCTTTGCCCAAATGCGCCGGGAAGAGAAAAACCGCGTGAGCCATCGGGGCAAAGCCCTGGCGGAACTGCGGAAAGAATGCGAAAAGGTCCTGAAATGGATCGGTCTGCAGATGCCGGTTTTAGAAAAATTCACCTGCAAGGAATAATGGAGTAATATTGCCGTGATCGCCGACCTGATCAAAAAAAACCGCAGCTGCCGCCGCTTCCGCCAGGACCGGGCCGTGTCCGTGGAGACGCTGAAAGAGCTGGTGAATCTGGCCCGGCTTTCGGCGTCCGCAGCCAACCGGCAACCTCTGAAATTTATTCTGTCCACCGATCCCGAAACCAATGAAAAGATATTTCTCTGCCTTGCCTGGGCCGCGTATCTGAAAGACTGGCCCGGACCGGCCAAAGGAGAGCAGCCCGCCGCCTATATCGTCATTCTGGGAGACACGGAGATTACGACGGATTTCTGGTCGGATGACGGCATCGCGGGATGGAGCATTCTGCTGGGCGCAAGGGAGAAAGGGCTGGCCGGATGCTTTATCGGCGCCATCAACAGGGACCGGCTCCGCCAGGCCCTGGCCATCAACCCGAAATACAAAATAATGCTGGTCATCGCCCTTGGCGAACCGGCGGAAACCGCCGTCATCGCCGATGTCGGCCCGGAAGGCAGCATCCGTTACTGGCGGGATGAAAACGGGGTCCATCACGTGCCTAAACGGTCCATAAACGACATCATCATAGAGGTAAATGGCAAGAGACCATGACCCTGACATCATAAACCCTGAAACAATAGAAATCAAAAACGAGACAGGCACCTATGAAACTCCAAGCCGAACTCACTCGACTGCGCAACGCCCAGGAAAACGTCTACATCAACATTTCCAGGCAGGACATCATCCGGCACGTTCTTCAATTCAATGAAGCCATCTCCATACAGAGCGGGGCGCTGTCCACATGGACTCCTCCCGAATCCACGGGTCGATCCCCCCTGGACACGATGGTGGTCCGACGTCCGGAATCCGAAGAATATATCGACTGGAGTTCACCCAACAACCTGCCCCTAGACCCGGAAACTTTCGACATGCTGCTGGAAGACGCGCTGGCGTGCCTGAAAAAAAAAGACCGCCTCTATTTTACGGATCGCGTCATCGGCGCGGACCCGGCCTACGCGCTGCCGGTGCGCACCATCACGGATCGCGCGTTGTCGAGCCTTTTTATCAGAAACATGTTCCGTCCGACCCCGGAAGAATTTATTTCCAGCGTCCTTGCCGACAAGGAGTTCACGCTGATCCTGCTCCCATACGATAAACTGAACCGTTCCAAATATGAAGGACGGCTTCGAAACCTGCCCGACGGGGAAACCACCGACATGGTGATCGCCATGGATTTTATCCGGAAAGTCGGCCTGGTATACGGCTCCGAGTATTGCGGCAGCGCCAAAAAACTGATGTTTACGGTCATGAATTATTTTCTTCCCTTTAAAAACATCCTGCCCCTCCATTGTTCCGCCAACGAGGACAGAAAAGGGGACGTCACGCTCTTTCTGGGCCTTTCCGGCACCGGCAAAACCACTATTTCGGCGGACCCGAACCGCGCGCTTATCGGCGACGACGAACACGGATGGAGCGACAACGGCATCGCCAATTTCGAATTCGGATGCTATGCTAAGCTGATTGATCTCGACCCGAAAAAGGAACCTGAAATTCACCGGGCCGTGTTCCAGCAACGGGATCCCCTCAATCACGGCGCCATCATTGAAAACTGCATGACCTACCCTAACGGGAGCGTGGATCTCGACGACGACCGCCTGACCCAGAACAGCCGGGTGTCCTACCCCTTGTCATTTCTGACCAATATCAAGGAATCGGCCACGGGCGGCCACCCGAAAACCTTCATCTTTTTGACCGCCGACGCCAACGGCGTGCTGCCGCCGGTATCCCGCCTGAATCCGGAGCAGGCCATGCTCTGGTTTCTCATGGGATATACCAGCAAACTGGCCAGCACCGAGACCGGCATCGTCACACCCGTATCCACCTTTTCCCGCTTTTTCGGCCAGCCCTTCATGCCGAAAAAACCAGCCTATTATTCCGAACTGCTCGGCCGGAAAATGAAACAGCACAACACTCGTGTCTATCTGATCAATACCGGGTGGAGCGGCGGTCCTTACGGCGAGGGGAAACGCATCGACACCATGATGACGCGGGCCATGGTGGATGCGGCCATCGAAGGGAAACTCGATGATGTCGAATACCGACATGATAAACTTTTCCACCTGGACATCCCAACACAATGCCCCGGCGTGCCGCCGGAAATCCTGAATCCGGAAAACACCTGGCCGGATAAAGCCGCCTTTGCGGAACGCGCCCGGAAACTGGCCCGTGAGTTTTCCGATCATTTTGACAAGGCCTACGGCGGCAATGGATTTGATCAGGCGGTCATTGCCCAGTGCCCCGGAAAATAATAAATATTATTTTCAGCGCCCGCATGCTGGTGGCGCTGCTCATGGGCTTTTCCTGCGGGCTGCCACTGCTGCTGACCATATCGGTGCTCCAGGCCTGGATGAAAGCCGAGGGCGTGGACCTGGCCATCATCGGGCTCATGGCCCTGGTGGGTCTGCCCTATACCCTTAAATTCCTGTGGGCCCCCATCCTGGATCGATACACCCTTCCTTTTCTGGGACGCAGGCGCGGATGGCTGATCATAGCCCAGATCGCACTGATGGCATCCATTGTCGGACTCGGCCGGACCAGCCCGTCGGCCCATCCGGAAATTGTCGCGATGGTCGCCTTCCTGGTGACATTTTTCAGCGCATCCCAGGACATCATCGTCGACGCCTACCGGCGGGAGGACATCCCGGACGCGGAACTCGGGTTCGCCTCCTCGCTTTACATCAACGGCTACCGCATCGGCATGCTCCTGTCTGGCGCAGGCGGCCTGATCCTGGCGGATCGCGTTTCCTTTGCAGGCGTTTATATGATAATGGCCGCCTGCCTGATTCCCGGTATCATCACCACGCTGCTGGCCCCGGAACCCCGAATCAACGGGCGCCTGCCCAAAACATTAAGAGCGGCCGTTGTCGAACCGCTCATAGAATATTTCAGCCGCCCGGGCGCCATCTGGATACTGGCGTTCATTCTTCTTTATAAAATCGGGGATTCCATGGCTTCGGCCATGACCATCCCCTTTTACCTGGAACTGGGGTTTTCCAACACGGAAATCGGGACCATCGGCAAGATCTTCGGGTTCTGGGCCACGATCGGCGGGGCGCTTGCCGGCGGCATCCTGACCCTTCGCATCGGCATCTACCGGGGGCTATGGGTATTCGGCTTTTTCCAGGCGATCTCCACGGTCTGTTTTGTATTTCTTGCCCGGATCGGATACAGCATCCCCGCATTGTCCGCAGTCATCGGATTTGAAAACTTCACCAGCGGCATGGGAACGGCCGCCTTCGTAGCTTTCATGGCCCTGCTAACTGACAAACGCTTCACCGCCACGCAATACGCGCTGCTTTCCAGCCTCATGGGCGTGCCCCGGGTCCTGGCATCCGCGCCCACCGGTTACCTGGCCGCATACATGGGATGGGAGTCCTTCTTTATTTTATGCACCCTTTCCGCCATTCCAGGCCTGCTGATCCTTTTCAGATTTTCATCCACCGACATCGGGACACCCGCTGCCCGCTTCTGAAGAGACGTCCTTTATCCAAACTCCTGGTTCGGATTCATAATGCAAGACCCGATGCCGAGGGGTTTAAAATTGCCGCCCGGGCGTGGGCCCGACAGGGCAATCGTATGTAGTGTCTGACAGAAAACCCCGGTTTTTGGTTTTGGTGAGCGCAAAATTTTTTC
>CAYZXZ010000192.1:0-4557 GCA_964481615.1 uncultured Desulfobacteraceae bacterium
AATTTTGCGCCCACCAAAACCAAAAACCGGGGTTTTCTGTCAGACACTATTTAATCTTTTCGTTTCTTTTGTCTGCAACAAATTTAAGCACATTACATGCCATTTGCAAATCCGCTGACCGAATGGGGCGGACCCAGCGCCGATGCGCACACCGCTGTCATCCGTCGATAATGCTGAAAAAATCGACGTAACTATGCAACAACGATTGCAGCACAAAAGGCCAAACAGGCCCACAAAATGATACAGGTATGTCTCAATTAAACGATACAATACATCTTTGGAAAGGACTTGCAATGGGCAGGTGCTTTTTTTGTCATCAATTTCCTTTTTCGACCCGTGAACTTTCGAAAATCTCGCAAGATCAGGTCTGACGGCAAATAAAGACGCAACACCTGATGCGACACACCCGTTATTTGTTAATATTTCTTCCGACGGGTTGACAAAGTGGCACTATGTGGCATATATTTTGAACAATATGTCACCCGAGATTATTTCCATACAAAAGCGAACGTTTTTTGGGTCAAAATGGGGACAGGGACTATCAGCCAAATACCAACAGGAAGGATATATGTCTGACAAGGAAAAAAAATCAATCGAGAGCAAATTACCCGATGTTAAAGATGTAACCACTTGCGAAGCCACAGCCCAGATGCTGATCAAAGCGCGAAAAGACGGCGTTGAAATCGCCTTTGATCGCGCGGCGACCATGAAGGCGTGCCCCATCGGCGCGGATTCGGCCTGCTGCAAGCATTGTTCCATGGGCCCGTGCCGACTCAGTTCAAAGGATCCTTACGGCAAAGTCGGGGTCTGCGGCGCGACCATCGACACCATCATGGCCAGAAATTTCGCCCGTATGGTGGCGGCCGGTTCCGCTTCCCACACCGACCACGGCATGGCCATGCTGGATCTGTTCCGGGATGTGGTCAAGGGAAATAACCCGGATTATACCATCAAAGATCCGCAGAAACTGATGGATGTCGCGGCATCCCTCGACATCGAGACAAAAGATCGCAGCATCACGGACATCGCCATGGACCTGTATCATGAACTGGAAAGGACCTACACCCAGGTTGACGGCGAAATCCCCTTTGCAAAACGGGTTCCCAAAAAAACGCTGGAAACCTGGCGCAAGCACAACGTTGTTCCCCGGGGCGCCATGCGGGAAATTATGGAAATGATGCACCGCACCCAAATGGGCGTGGATCAGCATTACGAGAACATTGTCAACCAGTGCAGCCGGACGGCGCTTGCCGACGGTTGGGGCGGTTCCATGGTCTCCACTGAAATATCGGATATCCTCTACGGCACGCCTGTTCCGGTCTTAACCGAAGTCAATATGGGCGTTCTCAAGGAAAACATGGTCAACATCATCATCCACGGACATGAACCGAACCTGTTCGAATCCATACTGACTTCCGTGAACACGGCGACCCTGGTGGAAGCCGCAAAGACCGCGGGCGCGGTCGGCATAAACCTGGTGGGCATGTGCTGCTCCGGCGCGGAAATGATGTCCCGCCACGGCGTTCCCCATGCGGGCAACTTCTCCTCCACCGAAGCCGTTCTGGTGACCGGCGCTGTTGACGCCATGGGCGTGGATATCCAGTGCATCAAGCAGGGACTGGTCAAAGTAGCGGAATGCTACGGGACTCCCCTTTTCACCACCAATCCGAGGTGCAAAATCGAAGGGGCCCAGCATATCGAATTCCATGAGCATGATCCGCGGGCCTGCACCGATGACATCGTGATCAAGGCCATCACCCGGTTTAAAAACCGGAAATACCCGGTTGAGATTCCCAAACATGTCAATCCCAGCATTCACGGGTTTTCCTATGAATACATCAACTACATGCTGGGCGGCAGCTTCAGGGGAAGTTACACCCCGCTCAATGACAATATCATCAACGGCCGCATCCGGGGCGTGGCCGGCGTTGTAGGATGCACTAACCCACGGGTCAAGCAGGATTATGTGCATGTGGAACTGGTCAAGCGCCTGATCAAGAATGACGTGCTGGTGCTCCAGACCGGGTGTTCACAGATCGCACTGGCCAAGGCCGGGCTCTACACGCCCGAAGCTGCTTACATGGCCGGACCGGGACTCCGGGAAGTCTGCGAAACCGTCGGCATGCCGCCGGTGCTGGGGCTGGGCTCCTGCGTGGACAACAGCCGCATCCTGATCGCCGCATCCGAAATGGTTCGGATCGGTGGACTCGGAGACAGTATAGCGGACCTTCCCGCAGCAGGCGCGGCGCCAGAATGGATGAGTGAAAAAGCCATCGCCATCGGACAATACTTTATCGCATCCGGCGTATATACCGTATTCGGCGTGACTTTCCCCATCGTGCCGGATACCAAGTTCCACAAGCTGCTGTTTGAAGGCCTGGAACAAAAAGGTTTCGGCAAATGGGGCTTTTCGCCGGATCCTATTGAAATGGCCGATATGATGATCGCCCACATTAACAAGAAGCGCAAAGCCCTGGGCATCGACAAGGTCCGGGAACGCACGCTGATTGACATGGCTGATCGAAGGCAGATCGAAGCTGCGTAATATAATTACCCGCATTTGATCGCGCCTTCAACCGGCTCTTGCTTTAAACCTATTTTAGGCTTATATTCAGGGGGGATTTCAATCCCCCCTGAACTATTTCAGCCAGGACATAATTTTTTAATGAGCGAATACGTCACCCACGACCGCAGCGAAAAATCGGTTGGCATCGTCGAGAAGAAATACTTTACTTTCGCGCATCCGCCGGATGAAATGCCGCTCGATTCCGGCGCCCGGCTGGGACCCATCACTCTCGCGTATGAAACCTTCGGCAGCTTGAACGCCGACGGGTCCAACGCGGTCCTGATACTCCATGCCTTGACCGGCGATTCCCACGTGGCCGGATATTACAGTGAAAACGACGAGAAGCCGGGGTGGTGGGACAATATGGTGGGACCGGGAAAAGGGATCGATACGGACAGGTATTTTGTAATCTGTTCCAATGTGCTGGGCGGCTGCATGGGTTCCACCGGGCCGTCATCGATCGATCCAAACACAGGAAAACCCTACGGCCTGGGTTTTCCAATAGTGACTCTGGGCGACATGGTGCGGGCTCAGAAAAAACTTCTGGATTATCTCGGCATCCAGATGCTCCTTTCCATAATCGGCGGGTCCATGGGCGGCATGCAGGTGCTGCAATGGTGCATCCAGTATCCGCATATTGTGAGATCCGCAATCCCGCTGGCCGCCACCATGCGGCATTCCGCCCTGGCCATCGCCTTCAACGAGGTGGCACGCCAGGCCATCATCGCGGACCCCAACTGGAACAAGGGGAATTACTACGGAGAAAAAAAACCGGATATGGGGCTTTCCGTGGCCCGGATGATCGGTCATATCACCTATCTCTCGGACGATGCCATGCGCCAAAAATTCGGCCGGCGCCTGCAGAACAAGACCGATTTTTCCTTTTCCTTTGACGCGGATTTTCAGGTGGAAAGCTACCTGCATTACCAAGGCGCGAAATTTGTGGAGCGGTTTGACGCCAATTCGTTTCTTTATATCACCAAGGCCGTGGATTATTTTGACCTGACCCGACAAAACAGCGTGGGACCAGCGGTTAACGACCTGTCCGTGACTCGGGCGCGATTTCTCGTGGTATCGTTTACATCGGACTGGCTCTATCCGACTTACCAGTCCAGAGAAATGGTGACCGCCATGAAAAAAAACGGACTGGATGTCAGTTTCTGTGAAGTCGATGCACAGTGGGGACATGACGCGTTCCTGCTCCCCAGTGACCGTCTCTCTGGGCTGATCGCCGGATTCATCGAGAGCGCGACACATGACCGCTGATCCCATCAACATCCGCTATGATCTGTCGATCATCGCCTCATGGATCGAACCCGGGACCCGAGTCCTGGGTCTTGGGTGCGGCGAAGGCGAACTCCTGCATTATCTCAAGAAACACCGACAGACACGGGAAACCGGCATTGAGATCGTTGAATCGCGGGTGGCTGCCTGCATCGAAAAAGGACTTTCGGTCATCCAGGGGGATATCAACCAAGAAATCGGCGATTATGCGGACAATACCTTTGATTACGTGATTCTCAGCCAGACCCTCCAGCAGGTCTATTCCCCGCAGGAGTTGATTCTGAACATGCTTCGGATCGGCAGAAGATCCATCGTGAGTTTTCCGAATTTCGGTCACTGGCCTGTTCGAATGCAGCTTTTGCTCCGGGGACGCGCGCCCATTACGCCGCAACTGCCTTATGAATGGTACGACACACCCAATATCCGGGTCCTATCCATAAGGGATTTCAGACAATTCGCTGCAACCGTGGGATTCCGAATTTTAAAAGAAGCCGCCATCAATACGGACCGGCAGGATAAAACCGGAAATTACGTCGTCTTTCTTCCGAACCTGCGGGCCACATACGGCATATACATGATCGGAAGATAATCGGCATGGGAACAGGTCATCTCATCCTTGGTCAACTGGCGGATCACATCACCGGCGAAATACTTCCGGACACTCTCGACGAGCGGATTCGTCAGGGGATCGCCCGGATACTGATCGA
>CAYZXZ010000193.1:0-4494 GCA_964481615.1 uncultured Desulfobacteraceae bacterium
TTTGAAATTTTTTCAAAAATCCGCATATACTCCTCCGCCAGACCAAGCGAAGGGGGTATTTTCAAATGAATACAGGCAAAATCGTTTTTTCCCAAGTCATAGGGTGATCCCCAGCAACTCAAACTCCCCTTTGCATTATGGACAAGGGCTCTGGTGGCCTCGGCCATCAAGGATAAATTCGGCATCAAGCTCAGCGAGAGTTCGGTCGGTCGCATTCTCCGGCAGCTCGGCTTTTCCAACCAGAAGCCACTTTATCGCGCATATTTTTAAAGTGTTATGAACTATGGCGCTGTCATGCGATTGAAGGAACCGTCATTTTTTCCCGATCCGTATGTCAATGCGATAAAACCGGCCACTCCCGCCAGCATGATGACGGCGCCGGACGGGAACGCCATTTGCAGGCCGAGAAAATCCATCATAACTCCGGCAAACAATGACCCCAACAGCATGCCCAGGCTGTGGGCGATAGTGATCATCGCCATGACGGCGCCCATAGCCGTGTTTTGATTGCCGCTGACAACGGCCAGTGCCATCAGCGACGGCATGGCGATCCCGCCGCCGATGCCGAAAACCGCGCTGGCAAAAAACAGCCCCCAGAAACCTTCAGCCCATCCCATCACGCTGATGCCGGCCGCCGCGATGATGCCGCCGCATATCACCAGTTTGCGCTTGTCCACGCGATCCGCCACCATGCCCATGGGCACATGAATGACGCCGTTGACGGCCACGCTCAGCATCACCAGTGTCCCGATGGCCGCGCTGGACAACCCGAAAGAGACCGCGCCGTAGACCGGAAGGAACCCCCAGATGATGCCGATGCATGTGGCATATACCATCCTGAAAATAAACAGACGCAAGATCGAAAGATCCAGCATCAGTTGTTGCCAGGGAATGACCTGAAAACCGGCGAATACGATTTTTTCCAAATGCACCGGCGGCAGAAACACCGCACTCAGGCAGAACGCACCGAATGCAAGTGCCCCCATCCAGACAAAAGCGGCCTGAAGGCTGAACAGATCGCTGATGGCCCCGCCCAGCAAAGGACCGATGCTGAGCCCCAGAAAAATGGACATGTTGAAAATGCCCATGGTCGTTCCTTCCTTGCCTTCCGGCGTGATATCGCCGACATAAGCCATTGCCACGGGCATGATCATAGCCGAGGCCGCCCCCTGGATGATACGCAGGATTATCAGACTGTTCAAATCTTTGGCGAAAATAAATGCCATGGATATTACGAAATAGGAAAAGAGCCCGACCGTTAAAAACGGTTTTCGTCCTTTTTTAT
Organism: uncultured Desulfobacteraceae bacterium; assembly: GCA_964481615.1. Lineage (GTDB taxonomy): Bacteria > Desulfobacterota > Desulfobacteria > Desulfobacterales > Desulfosalsimonadaceae > SURF-33. Next base: position 1,286 of record CAYZXZ010000193.1, read on the forward strand.
CGGACCAGCGACCGAACATGGGCAGAAATATCGTCCGGCTGATGGAAAAACCGCCGAAAATCAAGGCGATATACAATCCGCTGGCCCCGAGTTCATGGGCGTAAACCGGCAGGAGCGGCACCACGATGCCGATGCCCGTGACCGCCGCAAATATGGAAAAAAAAAGGGCGGAAAATATTTTTTTATCGATTTTGTCTATTTTATAAAGCTTATCAAGATGTTGCATAAATTCAACGAAAACATCCCTTTTAAACGCGTTTTAAACGCATCCGGTCTTATAAACCCTGAACGCGCCCTGCTCTTCCAACCGTGCTTCTTCTTCCAATAAATTTAAATAATTAACTATTGCTTCACTCTGGTATCTCTGTTTGCGGCGGCTGTTTCAGGGTAACCACCGTGGCACCCCACCCGCCGGCCATTGCCGGGGCGTTCATAGAAGAGGCCACATGCGGATTTTTGTTCAATGCCGCCTGGATCGTCTGTTTCAGGATTCCCTTTCCCTTGCCGTGAATGATACGGATGGAGAAAATCCGTTTTTCAAGACAGGCCAGGATATATTCATGGACCAGGTCCTTGACCTCTTTGGGCTGGAACGCGTGCAGGTCCAGAATGCCGTCGATGGGTATTTCAACCGGTTCCACGGGATTTTCCTTTCCAGGTTCAAATCGGATTCTTATCAGGTTAATATCGGGCTCACGCCGCCGCCGTTTACGTCATCACCAAATTCGGCGCTTGATACGGTCGACCAAATCGTCTAATCTGGACAATATACGGATTTGACGGTTTCCCAGATTTTTTGCGGTGCCATCAACATGCAGATACGATTATAAGGATATGGAAGTCAATGCAATCATTATCATGACGGGGCTATGCGTGGCGGCCTATCTGCTGGGCGCGGTCCCTTCGGGTCTGATCCTGGTAAAAATGATGATCCGTCTGGATCTACGGAAAGTGGGCTCCGGCAATATCGGCGCGACCAACGCCCGACGGGCCGGAGGCTGGCCGATAGGCATCGCCACGCTGATATGCGACGTGCTCAAGGGCGCGATCCCGGTCGCGCTTGCCGGATGGTTGGTATCCGGCACCGGGGGAACAACCCGGGACCTGTGGATGGCCGCAGCCTCTTTTTGCGCCTTTTCCGGGCACATGTTCCCCGTCTATCTGAAATTTAAAACCGGTGGAAAAGGCGTGGCTACGGCCGCCGGGTGTTTTGCCGTGCTGTCGCCAGCCGCCCTCGGGATAGCCGTGACGGTGTTTGTCATGGTAACCGGATTTTCAAGGCGGGTTTCCGCGGGATCTCTTTCGGCAGCAACAATTCTGCCTCTCGCCGTTGCGTGGTTCGAAGGGCCATACATTCCCTTCGGGTGCGCCCTCATCATTTCGATCATGGTGATTTGTCGTCACCGGGATAATATCCGACGACTCCTGATGGGCCTGGAACCCCCGTTATGACAGCACCGCCCACAACCCCGCTAACACTCCCGCAAGAATAAAATGACTTTCCATCAGAAAGACCTGCCGCAATCCCGGTGAAAATCCCCGCCGCTCATAATCTAACAAGAAAACCAGCATGGAAAGCGGACAGAGGGCGAGCAGTAACCCCGAAGGCGACACCCAGCCCGACAGAGCGGACAGGCTGATCAGGCCCGCGGCCAGCACCGAAATAAGTTTGAGCAGATACATGGTTCTGTTTTCCCCGAGCAGAATGGGAATCGTCTCTTTTCCGGCAATGCGGCTTCCCTGCATGTCCAGGATGTCGAAAAACGCTGTTCGGATGAAAACCAGGCTCACCGACCAAACAAACACCGGAACCGTTTCCGGCCGGATGCGTCCGAATCCGGCAATGGCCGGCACAATGGATGTGACGATGCCCCATGCCAGCGCAACAAGGACGGTTTTGGAACCCGGAATCTCACGGATTTTAGGGGGAATCCCGGCGGCCGCCATGCGGGGCACCAGGCTGATCATATAAATGACGCCCATCAGGCTCATGCAGACCAGCAGCACGACAAAAAGCGGTCCCACCCGATAGGCGGCCGTCAGCCCCCCGATGCCGGACGCAACAATCATGGCCCAGAGAAGGGGCCGGTTTTTCTGGTAAAAATTTCCGCGATCCGGATCATTATAACGGTCGGATGTGCTGTCGATGAGGTTGTTTAAGGTATGCATGCAGAGCAAATAAAACATGGCCGTCAATATCGCCGGCATCGACGGCTCCAGGCCCTGGAGCATTGCCGCCGCATAGGTGAGGCACCCCGCACCCAGGGCCAGGTAGATATTGGAAAGCAGTAATTTGCGCTGGAGCAGATGACGCCATCGACGCAAAGGGCCTTCCCTGTAAATAAGCCGGGTTTCCAGCTCCCGGAATACCCGCTTGATGATCCAGTTGGGGGTGGATGCCCCCGCGGTCACACCGATATGCCCGGCGTTCCCAAGTCGCTGGATATCCAGTTCCCCCTCGGTTTCGATCTGCACGACCGGCTTTCCGGTTTCACTGGCGATTTCATAGAGACGACGGGTGTTGCCGCTGTCAAAACCGCCCACCACCACCACCGCGTCCACGTCCCCGGCCAGGCGTTTGACCTCGGCCTGACGGTTTTCCGTGGAATCACAGATGGTGTCAAATACCTTGTAGTCGGGATGGTGTTGTTTCGCCCATGATTTGACGGCGGCAAAGAGTTCAGTATTCTGGGTGGTCTGGGCCACGATTATGGCCCGGTCAAAAGCCGGCAGGACCGCAAGTGCGTCCAGGTTTTCCGCCACATGACCGTTTACGCCGGCGTATCCGAGCAATCCCCTGATTTCCGGGTGGGCAGCGTCTCCGATGATGATCACCGCAAACCCCTGGCAGGCGTGCCTGGCGATGATGGACTGGACCTTGATGACCTTGGGACACGTGGCGTCGATAACATCGAAACCAGCTTGTTGCAGGGCCTCGCGTTCGCTCGGCGGGATCCCGTGGGCCCGGATGATGGCGGTTCCGACCCCGTGGTCCGGGATCGTGTCGATCACGGAAATCCCTTTTTCCGCCAGAACCTGGAGGACCTGGGGATTGTGAATGAGCGGGCCGTAGGTGCAGATGGGGCCGCAGGTCTGGTTGGAGGCATCCAGGGCCATTTCAACGGCCCGGCGCACCCCCATGCAGAACCCCGCGGTCCTGGCGATGACGATCTTCATGGGTCAGGAGGTTTTCCGGAAGTACACCCTAT
>CAYZXZ010000194.1:0-4457 GCA_964481615.1 uncultured Desulfobacteraceae bacterium
GCCGCGGCGGGGGTTATGGAGAGAATCGGGTCCTTCGGGGCTGATGCCGTCCGCATGGCCGCGCAGCATGAACAAACGTCGGTGTCATTCGAGGTGATGCTGGGCAGCGCCGAGGAAGCGCGGAGAGTCCTTCGTGATTTAAACAATTTTTCCCTGACCACCCCCTTTGAGCCGGAAGAAGTGACCCGGGCGGGGCGCAGTCTGCTCGCCTTCGGCGTCCAGGCCGAAGACCTTACCGGGATGATGCGCACCGTGGGCGACGTGGCGTCCGGGGTGGGCATGGATTTCAACGAGCTTGCCCAGATTATGGGCAAAAACATGGCACAGGGACGGGTGCAGACCCAAGATTTGATGCAGCTGGCAGGCCGCGGGATTCCCATCTACCGGGAGATGGCCCGGGTATTCAACACCTCCGAGGACCAGATCCGGAACCTTGCCTCATCCGGACAGATACAGTTCAGCCACCTCCAGCAGGCGTTCCAGAATATGACCTCCCAGGGAGGGCAGTATTTCGGCATGATGGACCGGCAGTCCCGGACAGCCATGGGATTGTGGTCAACCCTGACGGGAAATGTAAACGAAATGAAGCGCGGTATCGGCACCATGATTATGGAGGCACTGCGGCCCTTTTTGGAGCTATTGGTATTGGTAACCGGGGCCATTGTCAAGAGTGAGACGGCAATGACGGTCCTCAAGGTTGCGTTTTCTGTAATTATACCAATAATTGGCGTCCTTCTCGTGGGTGCTATAGGGGCGGCGACAATAGAAATGTATAAATTTGCGGCCTCTACGCTGGCCGCCGTGTGGCCTTATGCATTGATTGCCGGAGCCATTGTGTTTCTCATTCTTGTCATCGAGGATCTCTACACCTGGATGACCGGCGGGGAATCCATCATCGGCGCGTGGCTTGGGCCCTTTGCCAAGGTTTTCGGTAAAATCAAGGCCGATTTTACCGAGATCTGGGACGGCATAAAAAAGACCTTTAACGGAATCATCGACTGGTTCAAGTCGAGGGGCCGTTATTTCATTATGGCCATGTTCCCCATCAGCATCCTGTATTTTTACTGGAACCAGATTTCAGCGTTCTTCCGGGAGATTTCTGGGGAAATAGTGGATTTCTTCGGAAGCATTCCCGACCGCCTGCTGTCGGCGCTTTCCGGCATGGGCCCGCGGATCCGCGAGGCCCTGCGGGGCATTCTCCCCGACTGGGCAGTACGGCTGATTGCCAGAGTGTCCGGGGAAGTCCAGGCGCGCGCTTCCGGCGGGCCGGTTGAATCAGGACGCCCGTATATTGTGGGGGAAGAGGGCCCCGAGTTATTTGTACCCAGGGGCTCGGGAAATATCATCCCCAACGGGGCCGCCATCGGCGGCGGCCGGGGCGCTTCGGCGGTCATCACCATCGCGCCGGTTATCAACTTTAACGCCCCTGTTTCCCGGGAGACGGCGGACTCGCTTGTCCGGCAGATCGAGGACGCCATCAATCGCGTGGTCGCGTCGAACATTACCTCAATCAGGGCGGGCCTCGGCCTGGAGGTGGGGTGATGGGACTCTCGGAATTGCTCCTCGGCGTTCCCGCAACGCTTTCGGACGGTTCAACGGAGGTCATTCTCACGCCGGTTATGTCGGAGAGTGAGTCATTGAGCGCGGAAATAACGCGCAATGCCGTCGAAGACGGGTCAAACATCACCGACCATGTGCATCCCCAGCCCCTCTCCATTTCCGTGACAACGTTTTTCGCGGATAAAAACGATATCATGGCCGCGGCGCCGGCCTTGATTTTCGGTGCGGATAAAACCGTCACCGAAAAGATCGGATGGCTTAAAGCCTGGCGCGAGTTCGGCGTACTTCTGACCTACAGCGGCCCGGTTTTTTCCGGGGTTATACAAAAAGGGTACGATATTTTTGCCGAAGACATGGTAATCTCCGCGCTCGATATAACCCGCAGTCCGGAAAACGGTTCCGGCGTCGAAGTGTCGATTTCTCTCCAGAAGGTTGTTGTTGCGCAGTCCCGGATGAAGTCGATTTCCCTTCCCCAGGCGGCGAGGCCCAGGGCAAACAGAGGAGCCACGCCAAGCGGTTCCGCGTCCGGATCAGGCGGCGGCAGGCGGTCGGCCATGTCGAGGATGTTTGGATCATGATTTTTACGTATTTACCTGTTCTCCACGAGGAGCTTCCCGTGCGCAAGCGCTATGAGATAGGGGGGCGCAATTATTACTTCGACATCGATTACAACGACCGCTATGATTTTTATTCCGTGGCGATATACGATATGGACAACGCGATTTTATACAGCGGCAAGCTGACCTATTTGAGCAATCTCATCAATGGCGCCGTCGACGGGCTGTCACTACCATCACGGATTATTCCGCTGAATATTGAGGATATCGTCCGTGAGTTTCCCGGAATCGACAGAATTGGTTCCGATAATTTCAATTCAATGAGGATTTGCGTGGTATGAGCGCCCCGCTATACATGAGGGTGTGCGATATACACATCGGCGGCAGGGTGCTTTCATATCCGCCCATGACTCTGGAGTTTGAATCGGAATTTTCCGACCGGGCGCCGACACAAACAAAAGTAAAGGTATATAATCCCGCGCCCGAAACTGTTGCGGCCTGCGAAAAACAGGGACGAACATTTCCGCTGTGCACTATTGCCGCGGGATATCAGGAGGATTTCGGGACCTGCGTGGTCGGCGAGATCGTCAAATTTGAGGAGAAGCGGGCCCGCGATCACGTGCTTGAGGTGTCCGTATCTGACAAAACTTCCCTGTGGTCGGGCGCTCTGGTAAACAGATCGTGGAGCGGGTCAATTACGGCGCGTGATGCCGCAACGCAGATTCTCCGCGACTTCGGAATTACCGCAAGTGACATTAATTTTTCAACAGAAAAGACCTATGACTCCGGATTGTCATTTGCGGGCGTTCCCCTGCGCAGCGCCCTTGAGCGCATTGCGCGTGATACCGGTTCGCGCTTCAGGTTTTCAAACGGCCAGGCGTCGTTTCTGGTGGAGTCCTCCGGCGCCGGGACGGCCATAGTCCTGGGATATGATTCCGGCCTTCTTGAGGCGTCGAAACTATCCAGGGGATTCAAGGTCAGATCATTGTTTATGTATAAAATACAGGGCGGCGGCCTGGTGGTGATATCGAAGGGCGGAGAAAATTCAAACGCCAGGGTCCGCAAGGGGAAACATGTTTTTTCCCCCACGGGCCAGGCGTATACCGAATTTGAGGCCACGACGCTATGAATAATGAAATTATAGAACTATTTAACGATTACTACGAGAGCCGAATGAAGAATGTCATTATCGGCTGTATCGGGAGAATAGAGTCTCATGACGCGGTCACGATGCGGGCGGTGGTCAAGCCGCTGTTAAAATATACCGCATCCGGAGAAACCGAGGAAAGGGACTTTGCGCTCCTTCCCGATGTTCCGGTGCAGATGGTCTTCGCGGGAGGGTATTATGTCCGCCCCAGATATATCCGCGGCGACCTCGTGTGGGTGTCGTTTTCAACGCACAGTATTTCCCGCGGTCTTAGCTCTGCGTTAGATTCTACCAGCGGCGGGCTTTTTCCGCGCGAGGGGGCCCTGGTTGTCGGCGGCATTGCACCGACGGGCTGGAGCGCACCGGCGGAGTTTTCCGAGGATGGTCTTATTCTTGGGCACAAAGACGGCGGGGCCTGGATGAGGATGCGTGAGGACAAAATAATCATCAAGGGCACCATTGAGCTCGATGGCGACATCGTTTCTACTGGAAAAATTGAAGCGGAAGGGGAGATTGCGGCGATGGCGGCATCGGCCCCCGTGAATCTTTCGACGCATATACATCCTACAGGCGTGGGCCCCTCCGGCGGCCCGGCTCCTGGAACGTGAGGAAAATATGGCACTTGATACGCCCGGACTTGCCTCCGCGCTAAAAAACATATTTGAAAACCTCAATGGACAGACGGCGCAGGATGCCGCCGACGCCATGGCCGACGCGATTGAGACGTATGTGAAAACAGGAGAAGTTTCTGCGGGCATACCTATTACCGGAACCTCTCCTTCTGGTCCGGTAACCGGGTCGACATCGGGCACGGGGAGCATAGCATGAGGACGGTAAAGCTGTCTAATGGCGACCTGGAAATTATAGCGGCACGGACGTCGTGGATATCGGAACGGGAATGCGCGGCCCAGCGTATTGAAAACAGCATACGTCTGGACAAGGGATCGTGGTTCCTCGGGCCATTGAGCGGCATTGATTGGTTCGCGATTTACGAAGCAAAGGCTGTATCCGAACGCATGATACGCGGAAACATTGAAAGGATAGTAAAAAAAGATTCAGAGGTAACCGGAATTGTATCGCTAAATATCGGCTTTGATGCCCAGGAGCGCAAAATATCGGTGAGCTTTTCGGTTGCCACACAATACGGATCGATCGAGGGGAATATATGAGCTATGGAGTCACCCCGCAGGGTT
>CAYZXZ010000195.1:0-4439 GCA_964481615.1 uncultured Desulfobacteraceae bacterium
GAAAAAATTTTGCGCCCACCAAAACCAAAAACCGGGGTTTTCTGTCAGACACTATTTATGCTGACGCCATAATTCTTGAGCTGTCTTCGGTAACGGGATGCGTCCTTGCTCTTTATTTTGATATTTTTCATCAAGAATTCTAAATTGTTGAGCAGGCTCATCAATATATTTTTCTGGCCACATTCCTTTATTTTTACGTATAGTTACGGGAGATTTTTCCGTAAAGTTTCTCAAGGACATTTCAGCAGCTAAAAGTTGATGCCGCATTCTTAGAGCCCAACCATAATTGACCCACCTAATAGTTTCTGGATGTCTGGAATATCCTTGCTTACTATTGACAATTATTGAGACAATACCGTGAAGTTCACGATGTTCACCGAGCAAACTTTGACGATTCAAATATCCAGGATTAATGTCCCAAATTCTCATTTACACCTTTGCTGTACATAACCAAAGAGATAAGCGGCCATGATTTCCTGTCTGACGTGAAAATAATCGGCCAGATCGTTGATCACCTCTTCTGTTGATTGTAGAATTTGCGCCATTTGGAAGCCCCTGCATCAATTGCAAGATGGTGAAGATTTTCTATTCTTTTTAATTTTCAGATTGTCACCGATATAAAAAAATGTCAATAAATGATCACAACATAAATGATGATTCGCCAGATATTTAAAGGGTTGCAAACAGCGAAGGGATGCCACACGATGCACATCAATTCGCCGGAATGGCGGGATCTGCTGCGGAAACAGGCGGCGTCCTGCGATATCGGGCTTACGGATAAAACCGTTGCTCTTTTGGGAGCATTTGCTTCCGAATTGATCGCCTGGAATCAGAAAGTAAACCTGACCGCCATTACCGATCCTGTGGAAGTGATTGAAAAACATCTTTTGGATTCGCTGATGCCGGCCCATTATCTTCCGGAAAACGCATCGGTTTTAGATATCGGCACCGGCGGGGGGCTTCCGGGGATTCCTTTGAAGATTTTCATGCCGTCCCTGAGAATAACCCTGATTGACGGGTCCCGCAAAAAGATCAGCTTTGTCAGTTACATGATCCGCCATCTTGGGCTGGTTTCAGCCCAGGCCAGGCAAGCCAGGGCCGAAGAGCTGGCAGGCATGACCCCTTACCAGCAGGCCTTTGATGTGGTGATCTGCCGCGCGGTCACTTCGATTGAAAAATTTATGACGATTGGAACGCCTTTTCTTAATAAAGGTGGCGTCATGATCGCCATGAAAGGACCAGAATCCTTACAGGAGCTGGATGAGTTTGTTTCCGGAGCTCAAAACGCGGACATCCGGATCATCTCCTATCGCCTTCCGATTTCCGGCGCGGCACGGACACTGGTTTTTATCCGGGCTTAATAGAGCCGAATAATGGAATCGATAGAGAACTCAGAATGACGTTTGCCGGACAATCTGTTGCCGAATAAATTCTTGACATTTGGGTTGGGCTTTTTTATGTTCGTGCCATCGCATTCAGGTGCCGATGTTTTGCTTAAAGGGGAACCCCGTGAGAATCGGGGACGGGCCCGCCGCTGTAATTGGGGATGACCGCCGCATAATGTCACTGCAGGACGCTGTGGGAAGACGCGGCCAGTAAGATGATCCAAGAGTCAGAAGACCTGCCTGGATGCAAGGGACAGATTTGCTAGGCCTAAAGCTGTTTCGTCCGATCTTAAAGAAGATAAAAAAGGGAAATCTTCGGATCAAAAATGATCCGAAGATTTCCCTTTTTGCGTTTTAGGGTACCGCGATCAGTTCGGCCATGGGTTTGCGGCACTGATGCAACATCGTCAATGATTGTCATTATCGGCGGTAGCGCCGAAGCATTTTGTTGTTTAACTTCAAAACGTAAGGAGTAAAAGATGAAACGATTCACATTTACGGTTTTTTTCCTGTTTACGGTTTTATTTTTTACAAATCCGGTCGCTGCCCAGACTATCGATTTCGAAGATCTCACGATAAGTGCCGACAGCTACTGGAACGGATCTGATGAAGCCGGCGGATTTGAAAGCAGAGGGGTGATGTTCAGCAACAATTATAACATGGACTGGGGTTCCTGGGATGGCTTTGCTTATTCCAACAGGACCGACACATCCATTGAAGGTTTCGACGCCCAATATAACGCGATACCCGGCAGCGGCGCGCGGGGCAGTAAAATATATACGGTGGCTTATTTCAGTGATTTTGCGGCAGGCCCTCCAACTGTGAGCTTTGACATGGAACAGCGCATCACCGGCGTTTATGTGACCAATACCAACTACGCGTTTTATTCCATGCGCGACGGAGATGCGTTTGCCAAAAAATTCACCGAAGAGGACTGGTTCAAGCTGACCATCACCGGGATCGATGAGGCCGGCGATGAAACCGGTGCCATTGAATTCAAATTGGCTGACGGCAAGAGCATTGTACGCGACTGGACATGGGTGGATTTAAGCGCCTTGGGGCCTGTCAAACAACTTATCTTTTCCCTATCTTCCACCGATGTGGGGGACTGGGGTATGAACACGCCGGCCTATTTCTGTCTGGACAATTTAAATGAAGACCTTGAAGATGATGACAGCACCTGTTTTATCAATTCAATACGATAGTAAACGAACAATATCTTTGATCCTATCGTAAAAAGTTTTTTTACACGCGTGTATTATTTTCAAAAATTGCAAAAACGGCAAGCGGCCTCAATGCACATCAAAATATTTTTTTTAGGTCTGTGTATCTTGTGCATGTCCGTCCCGGCGAATTCGATTGCGCCTGAACCGGGTGCAAACAACGAACATGAAGCCGCGCCGGCCCATATTTCGCTTGATGAAATCGTGGTAACGGCCAGTAAAATGATTGAACCGGTGGAAAATATTCCGCAGCATGTCACGGTCATCATCCGCGAGGATATCGAGGCCGCCGCCGGAGAAAACATTATTGATCTGCTGGCGAAGGAAGCGGGGCTCAATATCCGCACTGCATCCGGAAACGACCGGCAGGCGGTGATCGATCTGCGGGGCATGGGGGATACGGCGTCGAGCAACGTGATTGTCATGGTCGATAGCCTAACAGTCAACGCGCCGGATCAATCCGGCCCTTCGATTGCTTCCATTCCCATCGAACAGATCGAACGCATCGAAATCGTTCGGGGCGCCGGATCCGTGGTGTACGGTTCCGGCGCGGTGGGCGGGGTGATTAACGTCATCACGCGCAAAGCACCGGAAAAACCGACTGCCATGCTCTATACGTCAGCCGGGCAGCATGATACCTATACGACCCGGACTGCTTTTGCCGGTCGGATCAGGGATGTCGATATCGATCTCAACGCAGGACTCCATGATGCGGATGGCTATCGGGACAACGGATTTTTCAGAAAAAAGGATTTCGGCGCCAAAACCGCCTATGCGGTAACTGACCGCCTTTCATTGCTGCTGTCCGGCATGGCTTATGAAGATCAGTACGGTCTTTCGGGTCCGGTGAGCGCAGCGGATGTCCAATCCCGAACCAGAAGGGTTCGAACGGACCGCCCGGATGATCGCGGAGAATCAACAGAATTCAAGGGACGGACCGGTTTTGAAATGGATTTTGACACCCTGGGCACACTGACGGTCAACCGGGGGTACCGTTTCCGGGACAATCGGTATGTCATCGGGTTTACCCCGCTGATCCCCAGAGATCTTCAGAAAAGCCGCATCGATGAGGACACCCGGCAATTCGATCTCAACTATATCAACCATTACGATCTGTTTGATCAATCCCATATGTTCCAACTTGGCATGGATCATGTTGAAACCGAATACATCCGGACGGAAAGCCTCGGCGGCCCGCGAAAAAACAGCCATACGGAAAGCGCGGGCATCTTCATCAACAATCAATGGCGACTCACCCGGCAGATGATGATCAATGCCGGCATACGATGCAACCATTTTCGGGGCCGATTCCGAATTGATGAAAAAAAGCGCTTTGATGATGAAATGCTGTGGGTCAATGGGGATGTCACCAGAAGAAAATGGGATAATTATGTGTATGCCTTGGGCGCCACATATGCGTTGACGGATGATACCTCCTTTTTTACCGGATATGCCTCCAGCTTCCGTATCCCAAACGTGGATGAATTTTCCGAAAGCGAGGAAGGGCTGCGACCCCAGGAAGGGGGTCATTTCGACATCGGCCTAAGAAAAAAAATCGGAAACCGCATGTCACTTACCATCGCGTTATTCGACATCCGGATTGATGATGAGATTTATTACAGTGATATCAACCGGAATTACGAAGCCAGGACTATCCGCCGAGGCGTGGAAACCGATGTAACCTTTTATCCAACCGATTATCTGCGATGCTGGGGCAATTACACGTATACGGACGCCCGGTTCGATGGAAGCAGAGCCGTGATTCCTCTGGTGCCCCGACATCGGGCATCAGCGGGCCTTAACTGGCAGCCTGCGGACCCCTATGACATCG
>CAYZXZ010000196.1:0-4408 GCA_964481615.1 uncultured Desulfobacteraceae bacterium
CGGTCTCAACCTGGCCCGGGTCACCCGGAAACAGGTTCCCTCCCTGCGTCGGAAATTCGGCATCATCTTTCAGGATTTCAAGCTGATTCCGACGCGTACGGTGTTTCAGAACGTCGCCCTGGTGCTGGAAGTCGCAGGCGTCAGGCCGCGTGAAATTCAGACGAGGGTCATGGGGGTTCTTGAACGGGTGGGAATAGCGGACCGGTGCGGAGAATTTCCCCAGATCCTGTCGGGCGGGGAGCAGCAGCGGGTGGCCGTGGCCCGGGCCATTGTCGGCGATCCCAAAATCATCGTCGCCGATGAACCCACGGGCAGTCTGGATCCGGATTCGGCGGCCCATATTTTCGGTCTGCTGCGATCCGCCCACGCTTCCGGCGCCACGGTGATCATCGCCACCCATGACCGGGAAATGATCGCGTCCCATGACGGCCGGGTGGTCCGACTGGAAGACGGCCGCATAACCCATTCACCTTTTGATCCCGATATGCCGAGATGATGTCGCTGCCGGTTCAACGTGCCGCAAAGGATTTTCGGAACCATAAATATCTGCACGGGCTCTGCGTGCTTACCATCGCCTTGTCGGTGTTTATCGTCAGCGCGTTTTCGCTGTTTTATCTAAATGCCACGGAAGTGCTGGATGCCTGGAGAAAAGGCATCCGGATCATCGCCTATCTCGATGCCGGCGCCTCTGAGACAAACCATCGGGATCTGATGGCATCCGTCGGCCAACTGGAGGGGGTGGCCCAGATGACATTCATTTCCAGGGAGGCGGCCTTTGAGGAACTCAAGGCGAAAATCGGCGATCAGACCTCCCTGCTGGCAGGACTCTCGGACAATCCTCTGCCGGATGCCTTTGAAATCCGGCTCTCCGATACGTATCGTGACCTGGAGGATATTGAAAAACTGGCGGCCCGCATCCGGTCCCTTGACCATGTGGATGATGTGGAATACGCTCAGAAATGGCTTCATCGCTTCAAGGGCGTCTATCACCTTTTTCAGATTACCGGGATGGTGCTGGCGGCGGTATTTTTTATCGCCACCCTGATGATCACTGCCAATACCATCCGGCTGATCATGTATGCGCGCCGGGAGGAAATCGAAATCATGCGGATTGTCGGCGCCGACGATGCGTTTATAAAATATCCATTGTATGTTCAATCTGTTGTGCTCGGATTTATCGGATCGGCCGGCGGGTTGATATGCCTGTTTCTGGCTTATGTCCTGGCTTTGGCCAATGTCGGATCCCCCTCTGTAATCTCCATGTTTGATATCCGGTTTGTGCCTATGTCGCTGTTGTCGGGAATTGTCGTGTGCAGCATGATCATCGGATGGCTGGGATGCTGGTTTTCCATTCGAAAATTTTTAAAATTCTAATCTGCCTTTCCCTGATCTGGCACCTGCCGACGGCCGTCCGCTGCGCGGTCGGCCAGGAGGTCCGCGAGATCGGCGTGGTCAATGCCGACAGACTCAACATGCGGCAAGACGCCGGCCTGAGTTTTCCCGTGGTCAAGGTGCTCAAAAAGGGGACGAAGTTCCGGGTCCTCAAACAACAGGATGAATGGCTCCACGTGATCGAAGACGGAGACGTGGGATGGATTTGCGGCGGCGAAGGATTTGTGACTCTGCATTCCGTTCACGCTGTCAGCGACGGCGACAAGACCGATCTTGAAATCGCCCAAGCCAGGGCCAGGGAACTGGAACGCCGGATTCAGGAACAGCAATCGGAAATCGAGGGTTTCACCGAGCGGGAATCCGAAGTCATCCGCCAGTTGAACGAGACGGATCAGGCGTTGCATCAGATCCTGCGCCTTACGGCTGATATCAGTGCCGCACTGGCGGAGGCGGCAGCGGAAATCGCCCGACTGGAGCAGGAGATCAGCGATCTTTCCAAGGCCATTCAGATTGGGAGGGATTATGCAGGGCAGCGACTGGTGGCGCTCTATAAGCTAAATATTTTGGGAGAGATGAACCTGTTGGCTTCGGCGACCTCTTTTCATGATCTGCTCAAACAGAAAGCCGCCATCCGGAAAATTATCGACGGCGACTGTCGGGTCATCGGCGGGCTCCTGTCCCGGCAAAGCGATCTTGCGGCCCTGATGAAGATCCGTGAGGAACAAAAAGCCAGGCAGCTCTTGCTTCAGACGGAGCATCAGGCGGCCATTGCCCGGCTGGAGACGGAAAAGCGGAAGCGCGGGCGCATTCTGTCCGAAATAAGGACCCAGAGGGAAAATCGTCTAACAACGATTAAATACCTGACGGACGCGGCGGCCAGGCTGGATCATGCCATTTCCGCCTTACGCCGTGGGCCGCGTTTTGAAAAAAGAGATGCAAAATCTTTTACCGGATTTAAGGGGTTGCTAAAAATTCCGGTTAACGGTAGGATCATCAGCGGATACGGCAAATATACGGAGCCCCAATCGGGCGCAGTGAATTTCCGTAAAGGCATTGTGATCCAGTCCGAACGGGGCGCGCCCATCCGGGCCGTATTCTCGGGCCGGACCGTGTTTGCGAGCTGGCTGCGAGGATACGGTAATGTCATCATTATTGATCATGGGGACAGTTTTCATACCGTTTACGCCCATGCGGAGGATCTTTTCCGGTCAAAGGGCGATGATGTTGAAGCAGGAGAAGTGATTGCCACGGTGGGGGATTCCGGCGCCCTGAGCGGCCCGGCGCTTTATTTCGAGATACGTCACCATGGCAATTCCGTGGACCCGTTGCATTGGATCGACAACAGTTGAAAAGGAGCACGTCGATGACAGTCAAACAGAAACCGCTACGGCCAGGCGGATTGCTGATTATTTGTTTCGCGCTGTTCGTGATTTCGGCGACATATGTTTATGGAGATCTGTCCGCAAAGAAGGATGAGACCTATGAGGGGCTCAAGCTCTTTAGCGACGTGATCACCGAGATCGAAAAGAATTATGTTGAGCCGGTGGATACAAAGGAGCTGATCCAGAAGGCTATCACTGGAATGGTCCAGAGTATGGATCCGCATTCGTCATTTCTGCCGCCGGAAGCATACGCGGACCTTCAGATCGAAACCAAGGGTGAATTCGGCGGTATCGGCATCGTGATATCCAAGCGGGACGATTTTTTGACCGTTGTCGCGCCCATCGAGGGGACTCCCGCCTATAAGGCCGGGATCCATGCACAAGACATCATTACCCGGATCGACGGCGAATCCGCCAAGGAGATGGAGCTCTGGGAAGCGGTCAAAAAAATGCGCGGCGAGCCGGGAACACCGGTCGACATCACCATTTACCGGACGGAAACAAAGGCCACCATTGATTTCAAGCTGGTCAGGGCGGTCATCCCCCTTGACAGCGTCCGGAGCCTGACGGTAAAGCCGGGGTATGGCTACCTCTGGATCACCAATTTCAGGGAAAGCACCACGGATGAGGTCAAAAAGGCATTAAAGAAATTAGAGGAAGGAAATGATCCGCTCAAGGGGTTGATCCTGGATCTGCGGGACAATCCCGGCGGCCTGCTGGATCAGGCGATCAAGGTAGCCGATATTTTTCTGGATTCCGGCACTATCGTGACCATCCGGGGCAGAGACGAAGTCCAGTTGGAGGAATATTCGGCCCGCCCGGAAAATGCGGTCAGGCAATATCCGATCGTTCTGCTGATCAACGGCGGATCGGCCAGCGCGTCCGAGATTGTTGCGGGGGCTCTTCAGGATAATCAGCGTGCCCTGGTGCTGGGAACCACGTCTTTCGGAAAGGGATCGGTTCAGACGGTGCGGCCGCTGCGTGACGGATTCGCCTTGAAATATACCATCGCCCTGTATTACACGCCTAATGGCCGGTCGATCCAGGCCGAAGGCATCATGCCGGACCTGGTGGTTAAACGACGGGTCATAGATGAGGGGGCGTCTGACGGGGTGGACGCCGGCCTGCTCAAGGAGGGAGATCTGAAAAATCATCTTCTCCCGGTCAAGGATGCAAAACAGCCGGAAACACCGGACGAGACTAAAGACGGCAAGGATGCGGCATCCGACGCGGAAGAACTCATGCGGTTGCGGGATGCGCTTTACACGCACAGTGATAAGGATCCTGCTGTTCTCTTTAAGGATTCCCAGATCAACCGGGCCTATGAAATTTTAAAGGGCTCTGAGATTTTTCAGGGATTGAAGCGGAAATAATTGATCCATAGACATTGAAGTTCATGTTTCGGCCGAACACCTGACATGCAGTGCCGGGCGCAGGCGGATGTTATCTTTCCCCTGCGCCCTTTTATTATCCGGATAACAAAGGGGAACCATGGCAAAGGCCGGAAAATCAGGCACGGGCAAACCCGGGACCAGACGCCCGGTGAAAAAGACAACAGCGACAAAGGGCGGCGCTACAGCCAAAAAAGCGGCCGGTCCGAAAAAGGCATCGCCCCGGAAAACAGCCGCAAAAAA